>CAZMEF010000018.1:15025-16212 GCA_964565305.1 uncultured Eubacteriales bacterium
CAAAGTGAAGCAAGCAGTGGAAAAGACGCGCGGGAAAGTCATCACCCATGGCGGCAAGGCGATCATGGCGTGGTTCCACGCTTCATCTGGGGGTAAGACCGCTTCCGCGGCCGAGGGGCTGAATTTCACAAAAGAGGCCACCCCGTACGTGGCTTCAATAACAGATGTTCAGACCGAGCCCGTTCAATCGTGGAACAGGACATTTCCCAATGACGTCGTCTCCGAGGCTTGCGCGGATCAAGGCGTGCAGGTAGGGACGATCACATCTATCAAAATCGGCAAGAAAGGCCCTTCCGGTAGGGCGGAGACTCTCGTCGTGAACGGCAAAGAAGTGAACGCCCCGACTCTCAGGCTTGCGATCGGCGGCGAGGCGATGAGGTCCACGCTTTTGGACCAGGTCGAAATGCGCGGAGATTCGATCTTCATGAAAGGGCGCGGCTATGGCCACGGCGTCGGCATGTCCCAGTGGGGAGCGTGGATCATGGCGCAAAGGGGCAAATCCGCGGACGACATCGTGAAGTACTATTACAAAGGGATCAACGTTCAGTCTATGTGGAAATAGGAAGACATCCAGGCCAAATGGCTCTTTGACAAACCAATTCTACAACTATAGAATGAGGTTAATACTACAGTTGTAGAGGAGGTTCCTGGATGACCTCCCTTATTCGCAGGCTTCCAGATTCGGAACTTGAAGTCATGCAGGCAGTGTGGGACTGCATCCCGCCTGTGTCGAGGGCCGATATAGAAGGCGTCCTCGACGCAACACAGCCCATGGCTGCTACTACGATATTGACGCTGCTTTCGCGCTTGGTTAAGCGCAAGTTCTTGACAGTAGACAAGATCAATCGGAGCAACTACTACGCGCCCATCGTATCAAAGCAAGACTATCTTGCCTCGCAGAGCAGGACTTTCGTGGATAAGCTTTGCGGCGGCGACATACGCACTTTCGCCACAGCCCTCTGCGGTAGCGGTATAGACGAAAAGGACATTGAGGAACTGCGCCGGCTCCTGGAAAGAGGAACACTATGAACGGTTTAGGGCCGGTACTCGGCCTCTTTGTGGGCGCAACGGCGGCTGTCGCGTTTGACCAACGGAGCAGGCAGGAAGAGCGGCTTCAAACGGGCCGGATAGAACCGGGACACAAAACGGCCCTTGCAGATCCATTGATGCTGCCGATGGTTCTGGCG
>CAZMEF010000019.1:0-7658 GCA_964565305.1 uncultured Eubacteriales bacterium
TCAGATGGCACGGTGAAAACCCTTGTTGTCTTAGGAAAACGACAGCCCGGGCCAGAGAATCGTAGAACTGCCTGTGGACCCTCACCGGACGCAGGGCGAGCCACACGATACGGGACGTTGCGGCTCCGCTAAGTCCGGCGAGCAACTCATCCACCCTTGCAGGGGCGGCAGGGTCCAGCATAAAAGCCGGGTCCGCCGTTACCTTGATAGGCTTCGTCACCCCAATCGCGCGAAGCAGGGCAAGGGAGGCGCGGTCCCGGACCGAAATCGCCTCGACTCTGTTGAGGGACAGGCCGCTAAGGCGGCGGCCCACCCCCGATTTAAGCGGTCCGATGCCGTTGGCGTACACAACCACGGGCTTACCCGCCAAGCGGGATAGGCGCAAGATGGCCAGATAGTACATCAAAGAGCGGAACGAAGTGGAGTCCTGAAGCAGGCTACCGCCCCCGAATAGGATCAGATCGGCGGAATGGACCGCTCGAAGCACGGCCGAAGCCGACATGCGATCGCAGGACTCGACCCCATACGAACGGGCAGTGGCGTCAGGGGACTTCGACAGGACAGCAATAGAAAGGTTAGGGGCCCGCGCACGAAGACGCCCAATGGTAGCAGCCAAGATGGCTTCATCGCCGGCGTTGCCAAAGCCATAATATCCAGATAGGAGGACCTTCCTCATTGACGCACCCCGAATCAAAACGCCAATCAGAAGCCAACCAAAGGCCAACAAAAGCAATGGCTATGGGAAGATCATAGCAGAAAGACATCATCTCTGTAAAAAAGGGAATGCCGCATGCGGAGGAACGGATGCGTCAACTGTAGAATTGTGACACACTGTGATGGGATACCGAACAACTTGTGTCTAGGGAACGGTGATGGCGTGTCCAGGATCGATATTCTCGGAGTGGAGTTCTACCCCATTACTTTCACTGGAGCCCTTCAGGCCATTGACTGGATGTTGTCGCGAGACGATGGGCGCACCAGGTTGGTGGTCACCGGAAACCCGCTTATGGTCGTGGCCGCTCAGAAAGATCCCGAGTTCATGGCCATACTCCGCGGGGCGGATCTTATGGTGCCTGATGGTGTCGGGGTCTTGTGGGCGGCTCGTAAAATGGGGCACACGCTTCCTGAGCGTGTAGACGGCGTTGGCCTCGCTTTCCGCATCCTAGAAAAACGCCCGGCCCTCAAGGTATTCCTTTTGGGGGGCAAGCCGAAGGTCGCGGAAAAGGCGAAGGAAGCGGTGGAGAAAGAGATCCCCGGGGCCGTCATCTGCGGCACCTATCACGGTTACTTCAACGCTTCTGAGGAAGAAAAGGTTGTAAAGGCCATAAGCGCTAGTAAGCCTGAGGTCCTTTTGGCCGGGATGGGCTCTCCGAGGCAGGAAAAGTTCATATGGCGCAATAGGAACCGTTTGGGCGCGAAAGTCGCCATCGGGGTCGGCGGGGCCCTTGATGTGCTGTCGGGGCAGGCCGCGAGGGCCCCGGAGGGGTTCCAGAAAAGCGGGCTGGAGTGGTTGTTCCGTTTAGTGCGGGAACCCAAGAGGTTGAAAGCGGACCTTGCCCTTCTAGAGTTCGTCGCGAGAGTTGAGGCACAGGCGTTTCGCGAGAGGAAGGCCAAACAGGGCGAAGGCGTTGATAATGGTACGAAAGGGTTGAGGTGACGGCATGAGCGACAAAGGCGGCGGCGTGGCGGATCATCTTTCGGCCGGTCAGGCGGTGCATGCAGTAGAAGAAATGAGCCGGACCATCAGGCGCCACGTGATCGAAATGGTCGGTAAGGCGGGATCGGGGCATCCTGGAGGCTCGCTGTCGGCGACAGATATTTTGACCGCCCTCTACTTCGGCGGGATCCTTAAAGTGAATCCGGCGGACCCGTGTTGGGCAGAGAGGGACAGGCTTGTGCTTTCCAAAGGGCACGGAGCGCCGGCCCTGTACGCCGTCCTTGCGGAAAGGGGATTCTTCCCTGTAGAAGATCTTCTGACCCTGCGCCGGTTGGGTTCGACGCTGCAAGGCCATCCAGACTGCCGGAAAACGCGCGGAGTCGACGCTTCCACGGGATCCTTGGGCCAAGGGCTTTCCATCGCCGCCGGCATGGCGCTTGCCGCCAGGCTTGACGGGCTGGACCACAAGGTTTGGGCGATTCTTGGCGACGGAGAGTGTCAGGAAGGACAGATATGGGAAGCCGCAATGGCGGCGGCCCATTACAAGTTGGACAACCTGATCGCGGTGGTCGATTATAACGGGTTTTAGATAGATGGTCTTATTTTAAGGGTGATGTCTTTTGAGTTTATAGGAGACAAGTTTGATGTTTTTGGGTGGAAGGTTCATCGGGTGGACGGCCACGACATTCCGGCTTTGCTCCGGCTTTTTACAGCGATCTGTTCAGATGGTGTAGGCACATCGCGCCCGGTCTGCGTGATCGCCGACACTGTTAAGGGGAAGGGCGTGTCATATATGGAGGGGGTCGCCTCTTGGCACGGCAGGGCGCCTAAGGGCAAGGAATTGGAAGACGCGTTGGCCGGATTGGGGAAGGTGAGCGGGCAATGATTTCCACTCGAGACGCCTACGGAGAGGCTCTTGTCGCTTTAGGCAAAGAGAATCCTAAGATCGTAGTCTTGGACGCCGATCTATCGGGTTCCACAAAGACCGACAAGTTTGCGAAGGCTTACCCCGAAAGATTCATCAACGTCGGCATCGCCGAGGCCAACATGATGGGAATTGCTTCCGGACTGGCCCTCTCGGGGAAGACAGTCTTCGCGTCGACCTTCGCCGTGTTCGCAACGGGAAGGGCGTACGATCAGATCCGCCAATCCATAGCCTATCCATCGGCGAACGTTAAGGTTGTGGCGAGCCACGCGGGCCTGACAGTCGGACCCGATGGAGGTTCACACCAGGCTGTGGAAGACATCGCCCTCATGAGGGTCCTTCCGGGAATGACCGTTATCGTGCCGTCTGATGGCAGGGAGACAGCGGATGCGGTAAGAGCGGCTTCTTCTTTGGATGGGCCGGTATATATAAGGCTCGGAAGGGAGCCTGTGCCGTTTGTTCTGCCCGAAGGGACCCGATTCCGGATCGGGAAAGGCATCGTCCTGACAGGCGGAATGGACAGGGACGAGTTGATCTTGGAGGCAGGTGGCGGGCGAGGCGTCCCAAGGTTTGACGTCGGCTTCATCGCGTGCGGGTTGATGGTCAAGGAGGCACTGGATGCCGCGACGGCTTTGGAGGAGGAAGGTATCAGGGCGGTTGTCGCCGACTTCGCTTCTGTGAAACCTCTTGATTTGCCCCTTCTTGATGCTTTGGCCCGCAGTTGCAAGGTGCTCGTCACCGGTGAAGAGCATAGCGTGATAGGCGGCCTTGGAAGCGCGGTTTGCGAACATGTGGCTCGCACCTGTCCCCTACCGGTCGGACGGGTTGGGGTTAGAGACGCATTCGGACAGTCGGGGGAAGCGGCCCAACTGATCAAGGCGTACGGGCTTACAGGTAGCGACCTGGTATCAGAAGCCAAAAGTTTGCTCGACATATAACCTGATAAATCGCGATATTTGTCGTTATCTCGGGTCGGTTGGAACAGGAACGGGTACCTGCCTGTCGAATATATGTTGGGAAGAAGACGCGGCAGGTGATCGTTTTGGTTCTCATGAAAGGTGTGTCCAAGGTCTACGAAGCGGGCGTAGGCGCCCTTGATCGCGTGAGCCTCGAAATTCGAAAAGGCGAATTTGTCTTTGTGGTTGGCCCCAGCGGGGCGGGCAAATCAACTTTGATCAAACTTCTTTACTGTCAGGAGTTTCCTACAGAGGGACGTATCACGGTGGGCGGAAAGGAACTCGGCGGGCTTCGCCGCAGGGAAATTCCTCACCTTCGCAGGAAGATCGGCGTTGTTTTTCAGGATTTCAAGCTCCTTCCAGACAGGACCGTTGCTGAGAACATCGCCTTCGCTCTTATCGTTACAGGCGCCGCGGGGCGGGATACGTCCAAGCGGGTGGCGCAGGTCTTGGGCACCGTTGGCCTAAGGGACCGGCAGACCGCTTACCCGGAACAGTTGTCGGGTGGAGAACAGCAGCGTGTCGCCATCGCGAGGGCCCTGGTCAGAAACCCCGAACTGCTCTTGGCTGACGAACCGACAGGGAACTTGGACCCCAAGACGTCCCTTGAGATATTTCGGCTCATAGAACGCGCTAATGTTTTCGGCACTACCGTGGTGGTCGCCACACACGCCAGGCACATCGTCGACTCCATGAGGAAAAGGGTAATCGAGTTGAAGAACGGCTCGGTGGTCAGGGACGACCGGAGGGGAGCGTATGACCATTGAGGATGTCTCTTGGCGGTTACCTCATATCTGAAACGGGCAAGAGCATCTGGAGAAACAAGCTATCGTCCTTTCTTTCGTGCGGCACAACAGCCGTGGCGCTGTTCTTGTTGGGCGCCGCGTTTGTCATGCGGCTGAACTTCGCTTTTATGTTCGATGTGGTCCAGAAGCAGATGGAGATTCAGGTGTACCTCGACAAGGGGCTTTCGGACAGCGCTTCGGCGTCTGTTTATGAGACCATCCGGGGCATAGAAGGCGTCGAGGATATTTCCTACGTGAGCAAAGAAGACGCGCTTGAGATACTGAAGGATATGTTTCAGGATAGGGCGGGGGTACTCGACGGCCTCGGTGAGGACAACCCTCTTCCGGCCAGCATTAAGGTTCGTATGGAGAGCGTCGAACTGATCCCCGGAGCAGTTGAAAGCATGAAGGCTATCGAGGGCGTTGAAGATGTCTGGTATCAGGATGAGGCCGCGGGCAGGCTTGCTTCTCTTGGACACGTGATCCAACTGGTCACCCTCGGTGGCGTGCTGATAGTCGGGCTTGTGGCAGTGATGGTCATCGGGAATTCCATCAGACTCACCGTCGACGCAAAGCGGCATGAGATAGCGATCATGAAACTTGTCGGCGCATCCGATGAGTTTATCGTGGGGCCGTTCTTGCTTGTGGGGATCGTCTTAGGCGTAGCCGGGGGAATCTTCGGAGCGTCGCTCGCCATCGGACTCTACGGCTGGGGCGCAGGGATCCTGCAATCGGCCTTGCCGTTCGTTCCCGTTTTGGCGCTGACCTTTGAAACGGGGATGCACATGTTGGTGGTGATGCTCGCCACAGGCGTAGTCGTCGGTGTTCTCGGATCGACCATATCGTTGCGGCGTTACCTGCGGGTATGAGGCCGTCTCCCGGGAGGTTACCAAAGTGAAAGCCAGAGCGAGATTCATTGTGGCTGTCCTGTGCTTTACTCTAGTATTGGCGGCCGTAGCGTGCCCGGCGAGACTTGCCTTTGCCGACCAACTGGATGAGAAGAACCAGGAACTCCGCGATCTTCAGAAGGATATCGAAGAGCAAAAAGCACTTATCGTGTCCCGTCAGAAGACGGAGAGTTCGGTTCTGAAAGAGATCGGACTTCTAGAGCAACAGGTAGCGCTCGCTGAGAAGGAAATCGCCTACATAAGCGCCAGGATGACGTACTTGGACAGGGATATCGCCGAGAATCAGGACGCCATTAAGGAGCTTGAAGATAAGCTCGCCTCACAAAAAGCGGCTTATGAGGCGCGGCTCACTAGCATCTACAAGGCCGGCAACGTCTCATATCTTGAAGTCCTGCTTGAATCGGAGAGCCTTTCAGACTTCTTTTCGAGGATACGGTATCTACGAGATATAGCCGAGCAAGACAGCATTTTGATCGCCGATCGATCTAGCGGATCTCCGGACCCAAAAGCGCAACTACGAAGACAAGCGCGTGGAAGTCGCTTCTCGCGGTAAGGCCAGAGAGGAATATCTCAGGCAGGTTCAGGCAGACAGGAAAAAACTCGAATCGCTCTTGGATGAGATGGAGGCCGAATCCAAGGCGCTAGAGGCGGAGGTCCGCAGGCTGCAGGCTCTCTATGCGCTCACCGCAAGGGATCTCTCAATGATCTGGCCCGCTTCTGGCGGCTGGATAAGCGACTATTACGGCAACCGTCTGCATCCGATCCTTGGTTACAACCGCTTTCATTCGGGGATCGATTACGCCGCCAACAGGGGCTCGCCCATTAAGGCGGCCGAAAGCGGCGTGGTGATATTTTCGGGAACCAACGGGGGATACGGTCTCTGCGTGATTATCGACCACGGCGGAGGAATCTCGACTCTCTACGGCCACTCTGACAAGCTCTTGGTGAAGGTCGGACAGAACGTCCTGCGGGGAGACACGATCGCCCTTGTGGGCTCAACCGGGGTTTCGACGGGACCGCACCTCCACTTCGAGGTCCGGGTAAACGGTGAAACGCAAAATCCCTTGGATTGGCTGCCATAAAGCCCTAGGCCTACTTCGTTGGAGCGCGCATTCTGATGTGCTAGACTGAATACGAGTTAGTTGTCATTAACGAGTATTCGGATAGACGCGCGCCCCGAGGGGGTCTTCGTTTTATGGTGCCGAAATCTAGGATTTGGAAACTGTGCATCTTAAGCGTCCTTGCCGCCAGCCTAATAACAGGCGGGGTAACCGTTTATGTAATGTACAAGACGGGCCCGCTCGCTAAAATCTACAGCATCGTCAATCTTTTGGATGAGGTTTTCTACAAGCCCGTGGATCGCCCGGCGCTCTTGGAAGGCGCGTCACGAGGCGTGGTGTCGGTGCTTGACGATCCCTACTCCACCTACATGAGCGTCAAAGAGTGGGAAGAGTTCAGGATCAGGACTTCAGGCGAGTATTCGGGCATCGGGATCACGATTGACCTCAAAGGAGACCGGGTGAAGGTCGCCCGCCCGATGAGGGGCACTCCCGCGGAACGGGCGGGCATCGTTGAAGGGGACATCATCCTTCGCGTGGATGGAATTGCGGTTGAAAGCAGCGACCACGCGGCGCAGCTGATACGGGGTCCTGCCGACACCGATGTTGTCATAACGATCCTGAGGGGACAAGATTCGTTTGACGTTACGGTGACGAGGAAACCGATATTGGTGCCCGCTGTGGACCGCCAGATGCTGGAGGGTGACGTCGGCCTCATTCAGCTTCTCAGCTTCAACGAGCACTCCTTTTCGGAGACCTCGGCCGCTCTTTCGGACCTCAAAGCCCAAGGAGCCAAAGCCATAATACTTGACCTCCGCTACAATGGCGGTGGCTATGTCGATGAGTGTCTTGCCATCGCCGAGCTGTTCATCCCGAAGGGTCGGGTAGTGAGTCAGCGGTTCAAATCCGCCCCCGAAAAAGTCAGCTTTGCCAGCGGCGAAGGGCTCGATCTGCCGTTGATTACGCTTGTGAACGGCGGTACTGCCAGCGCGTCAGAAATACTCGCCGGCGCGATTCAGGACAGGGGAGTCGGCCCTCTTGTGGGCACGACCACCTTTGGGAAGGGCCTGGTGCAGGGGGCCTACCACTTGGCCGATGGCTCTGTGGTGAAGGTAACGGTTTCGGAGTACCTTACCCCGGACGGTCGCGCCATCAACGGGGAAGGGTTGGAGCCGGATGTCGTCGTCGAGGGCGATGACGAACAAATGGACAAGGCTTTAGAACTGGCCGTCGCGGCGTTTTCGCCGCAGTGACTAGCGAGGCGTCCGGTTTCACGGTAGTGCATTAACAGAAGGGAGCTTCCGCCATTTGAACGCGTTTTTTGAGCTCCTGCTTGGGGTGATCAAATCTTACCCGGGGATCTTCCTTA
>CAZMEF010000019.1:7668-15782 GCA_964565305.1 uncultured Eubacteriales bacterium
ACCCGGTTGTTGCCGTTATGTACGTGGTGGTTGTGAGCCTGGTGGGAGCGCAGTACGCCAAGATACAATCCATCGAGGAGCGGCTGTACGGGAAAGCGAAGAACCGGGCCATCGTCCAAACCGCGGTGTCTGTCGGTCTGGGGCTGCTTGGGGGGCTCTTGGCCAGCATATTGTTGGTGTTGGTGGGCGTGTCCGTCGAAAACGCGGGTTTGGGCTACCTTCTGCCTGTGGCGCTCGTGCTGTTTTTGTTCAGCCCGCGCTTCCTGTGCTTTTCCTATGCGGGAGCGCTCGTCAGCCTTTCTTCACTTTTGTTCGGCTGGCCGAAGGTCAACGTAGCGGCGATGATGGCATTGGTCGCTTGCCTGCACGCCGCGGAATCTTTGCTTATCAGATTGTCCGGAAGTTCTTGCGCCACCCCCCTTTACTTTGACGGGGAAGACGGGGGTGTGCACGGCGGGTTCAGCTTGCAGCGATTTTGGCCGATCCCCCTCATCGTTCTCACTGTCGTTAGCGTGCCTGACATAGCCGCGATTCCGGGGCTGATCCACCTGCCCGATTGGTGGCCCCTCATCAGCGCGACTCCGACTGCCGCGCCCGGCGTGCCCATCTTCGCCATGGTCCCAATGGTGGCGGCCCTTGGCTACGGCGACCTAAGCCTTTCGAGGACGCCGCGAGGAAAGGCCAAGCAAACCTCGAAAACCCTGTCACTTTTCAGCATCATCTTGCTCTTGTTCTCCATCGCCGCTTCGCGCTTCTCGGGCTTCACTTGGGTGGCAGTCCTGTTTGCGCCGGTGGGCCACGAGATAGTCATCAGACTGGGGGCCAAGGAGGAGATCAGGGACGAGCCGCACTATAAGGCAGTTCCAGATGGGCTTATGGTGCTTGACGTCATGGACAACTCCCCTGCGAGCGTCGCCGGGATCCGGTCGGGCGATGTCATCACCGCGGTGGGCGACATACCGGTAAGGACGCGCGAAGACCTGGATTCCGTCACGCGGGGCGGCGAATCCTTCACGATCTTCCTACGAGATTATTCCGCAACGTTCCGCAGAAGCGTAGACGTCCTGAAGGGCTCGGGACCTTTGGGGATCATAACTGTGCCTCAACTCGGCGATAGGCCGATGGCGAGCGCCGGGTCGGCGGGTCCGCTAGGCAAGCTGGTCAGAAGCTTGTTTCGTCGCATGCTTGCCTGAGCCCACGCTTCCGCCTGGCTGCGGCTCGGCCGGATATAGAACATTTGGTTGCTTTTTTGCCTCTGAAGGATATAATGGACGAGCGGAGGAATGCTCGTGCCCGACTTCAAGATCGTCTCGAACTACACCCCCAGCGGTGACCAACCAGAAGCGATAGATGCCCTGACGGAGGGCGTCCTGAAGGGTGTGAAGCACCAGGTCCTGCTCGGTGTGACCGGGTCCGGGAAGACGTTCACCATTGCCAACGTGGTCGAGAGGGTCAATCGCCCCACCTTGGTCGTGTCGCACAACAAAACGCTTGCGGCGCAGCTTGCGGCAGAATTCAAGACATTCTTCCCGCACAACTCCGTCGAATACTTCGTGAGTTACTACGACTACTTTCAACCGGAAGCCTATGTCCCTCAAACAGACACTTACATTGAAAAAGATTCCACCATAAATGACGAAATAGACAAGTTGAGGCACTCCGCCACGAGCGCGCTGTTCGAGCGACGGGATGTGCTGGTCGTGGCGTCGGTGTCGTGCATATACGGTTTGGGTTCGCCGGAAGATTACCGCGATCTCATCCTGTCGCTCCGGCCGGGTATGCGTAGGGATAGACAACAGATACTCAGGCGGTTAGTGGATATTCAGTACACGAGGAACGACATGGATTTCCAGCGCGGCACCTTCAGGGTGAGAGGCGACACGGTGGAGATATACCCCGCCGGTTCCACGGACAGGGCGGTGCGGGTCGAACTTTTTGGGGACGAGGTGGAGAGGCTAACGGAGTTTGACGTGCTCACTGGTAGGGCGCTTGCCGAGATGGACCACCTTGCTGTCTTTCCCGCCCGGCACTTCGTCACGACGGACGAAAAGACGCTCCAAGCGGCCATGTCCATTGAAGCGGAGCTGGATGAACGCCTGAAGGTGCTTCGAGACGCGGGCAAAATACTTGAAGCCTATCGCCTTGAGCAAAGGACGAGGCAAGACCTTGATATGTTGCGCGAAGTGGGGTACTGCTCGGGCATCGAGAACTATTCCAGGCACCTCACCCGGCGCACCCCGGGGCAGCCGCCGTACACTCTGCTGGATTTCTTCCCGAAAGATTTCCTGGTAATAATCGATGAGTCGCACGCGACGATCCCGCAGATACGGGGCATGCATCACGGTGACAGATCGCGAAAGGATAGCCTGGTAAGCTTCGGCTTCAGGCTCCCGTCCGCGTATGATAACCGCCCACTCACCTTCGAAGAGTTCGAGGAGAGGGTGGGGCAGGTCATATACGTGTCCGCTACTCCCGCCGAATACGAGCAAAGCCACTCATCCATGGTGGTGGAGCAGGTCGTGCGGCCGACGGGACTGCTGGATCCGAAGGTGGAGGTTCGCCCGCCCGCCGGGCAGATCGACGATCTCATCAAGGAGATAAAGATTCGGACGGCGCGCAAAGAACGCGTGCTGGTGACTACCCTGACCAAAAGGATGGCCGAGGACCTGACCGACTACCTGCGGGACGTGGGCATTAAGGTTCGATACATGCACTCCGAAGTTCAGACGCTCGAACGCATGGAGATCATCCGCGACCTGAGGTTGGCCGCATTCGATGTGTTGGTGGGCATAAACCTTTTGCGCGAGGGGCTCGACCTGCCCGAGGTTTCATTGGTCTGCATCCTTGATGCGGACAAAGAGGGGTATCTCCGTTCAGTGACGTCGTTGATTCAGACTATAGGGCGGGCCGCCCGCAACGTGAATGGGCAGGTCATAATGTATGCGGACCGCGTCACCGGGTCCATGAACGCCGCTATCACCGAGACAGAGCGAAGGAGAAAGAAGCAAGAGGAGTACAATATAGCTCATGACATTACGCCGTCCACGGTCGAGAAAGCGATCAGGGACGTCATCCAGTCCCAACGGGCCGTGCAATCCCAGAGGGAGTACTACTGGAAGGATACGGATATCAGTCAGGTTCCCAAGCGGGCCATCCCGGACCTGGTGGCCAAAATGAAGAAAGAGATGAGAGCGGCCGCGCGCGACCTGGAGTTTGAGAGGGCCGCGTTGCTTAGGGACATGATAGTGGAACTGGAGAACAAACTTGGCGGGACCGGCGCCCGAGGCAGATGAAGCGCCGGGAGACAGATGAAGCGGCACCAGGGAAGTAGGCTGCCGCGAGAAGATGAAGTGTCGCAAAGCAGACATGGTGCCGCATGGCAGATATGACGCTACGGGGTAGATAAGATGCTAAGAGACAGGATTGTCATCAGGGGAGCGCGCCAACATAACCTCAAGGGCATAGACGTTGAGATCCCGAGGGACAAGCTCACGGTTATCACCGGACTGTCCGGTTCGGGGAAGAGTTCTCTGGCGTTTGACACCATCTACGCGGAGGGGCAGCGCAGATACGTTGAGTCCTTGTCGGCGTACGCCCGTCAATTCTTGGGCTTGATGGAGAAACCGGACGTTGACTACATCGAGGGGCTTTCCCCTGCCATATCCATCGACCAGAAATCGGGGGCAAGAAACCCGAGATCGACAGTCGGAACCGTGACAGAGATCTACGACTATTTGAGGCTTCTCTACGCGAGGGTAGGGCATCCCCATTGCCCCGTCTGCGGAAAACCGATAGCCAAGCAGACAGTGGACCAGATTGCCGACCAGATCGAGGCCCTTCCCGAGGGAACGCGGTTCTCGATTCTAGCGCCGCTGGTCCGCGGGCGAAAAGGGGAGCACGAGAAAGTGTTCGACGATGTCCGCCAGGCCGGGTACGTGAGGGTTCGAGTGGACGGCGTCATGGGCGAAGTGGCGGATTACGTGGGGAAGCGGTTGGACAAGCAGAAGAAGCACACAATCGAGGCCGTGGTGGACCGGTTGATCATGAGGCCGGACCTCAGAAGCAGGCTGGTGGATTCGGTCGAGGCGGCCGTTTCTCTCTCCGGCGACCTTTTGGTTGTGGAAATCGAGGGTTCGCCGGACCTGATATTCAGCCAGACCCTCGCTTGTCCGGACTGCGGCGTGAGCTTGCCCGAACTGGAACCGCGGTTGTTCTCGTTCAACAACCCGTTTGGCGCGTGCCCCGCGTGCCACGGGCTCGGTGTGAACATGGAGTTGGAACCCGAACTCATAATACCCGACACCCGGAAGACGCTCGCGGACGGCGCAGTCGCCGCGTGGAACGGCGCCCCTGACGGTTACTACTTTCAACTCCTGGACGCGGTGGCGAAGCACTTCAAGATACCCATGGATGTTCCTGTCGACGAACTTACCCAAGAACAGAGAGACATCATCTTGTACGGCGCCCCGGGGACGCGCGTGTCATTCCGTTACGACAGTCCCTACGGCAGGTATAGCGAGCGCCAGGTTATCTTCGAAGGTGTCGTTCACAATTTGGAACGCAGGTACAACAGCTCGACGAGCGACGCCGCGCGGGCGGACATCGAGGAGTTCATGGCCGCGAAGCCTTGCCCGGCATGCAAAGGGACGCGGTTGAAGCCCGAAGCGCTGGCTGTCACCGTCGGCGACAAAAGCATATTCCAGTTCACCGACATGTCGGTGAAGTCGGCGTTAGGCTTCATGGACGGGCTACAGCTGACGGCCCGGGAAAGCCACATTGCGAACCAGGTCCTGAAACAGATCCGGTCGAGGCTGCAGTTCCTGATCGACGTCGGATTGGGGTATCTGACTTTGACTCGCCACGCGGGCACTTTGGCGGGAGGAGAGGCACAGAGGATTCGCCTCGCGACCCAAATAGGGTCAGGGCTGGTTGGAGTGCTGTACGTTCTCGACGAGCCGAGCGTCGGATTGCATCCGCGGGACAACAGACGGCTCTTGGACACCATCATGCATCTGCGCGATATCGGCAACACGCTCATCGTTGTCGAGCACGACGAGGAAACCATCCTGTCCGCAGACAACGTGATAGACGTGGGACCGGGAGCGGGCGAGCATGGGGGGCAGATAGTCGCTTCGGGCACTGTGTCCGACGTACTAAACAACCCCAACTCAATAACCGGGCAGTATCTTTCGGGCAGAAGAAGGATCGACCTTCCGCAACGGCGGCCCACAGGCGATCGCTGGATTCAGATTTCGGGCGCCCGCGAACACAATTTGAAAGACATTGACGTCAAGATTCCGGTGGGGGCGTTTACCTGCGTCACCGGGGTGTCGGGTTCCGGCAAGAGCACGATGTCCTTTACAGGAAGCTCGCTTCCAGTTTGCACGGGGCCCGCGCTCGGGCGGGCGACCATGACGGGATCACCGGCACGGACTTCCTTGACAAGGTCATCAACATCGATCAGTCGCCTATCGGGCGAACGCCGAGATCGAACCCCGCCACTTACACAGGGGTCTTCACCGAGGTCCGCAACGTTTTTTCGCTGAGTCCAGACGCCAAGGTGCGAGGTTACAGACCGGGGAGATTCAGCTTCAACGTAAGGGGTGGCAGGTGCGAAGCCTGTCGCGGTGACGGCATCATCAAGATCGAAATGCAATTCCTGCCCGATGTCTACGTGCCCTGCGAGGTTTGCCACGGGAAGCGTTACAATAATCAGACCTTGGAGGTCAAGTACCACGGCAAAAACATTGCGGACGTGCTCGAAATGACTGTCACCGAGGCTCTCGCCTTGTTCAAAAACGTGCCATCGATACAGAGGCGGCTCCAAACTATAGTAGACGTCGGATTGGGTTACATTCGGATGGGACAGCCGGCTACCACCCTTTCAGGGGGAGAGGCTCAGAGGGTCAAACTGGCGACAGAGTTGTCGCGTCGAGGAAACGAGAAGACCCTTTACATCCTGGACGAACCCACAACGGGGCTCCACTTTGAGGATACCAAAAGGCTTCTTGAGGTCCTCCAGCGTCTGGTCGACGCCGGAAGCACCGTGGTCGTCATCGAGCACAACCCGGACGTCGTGAAGTGCGCCGATTACCTCATCGACCTTGGGCCGGAAGGCGGGGAAGAAGGCGGACGCGTCGTCGCCACAGGCACTCCCGAGCAGGTCGCGAAGGTTGATTCTTCGTACACCGGTCAGTTCTTGAAGCGGCTTCTATCTGCCCATTCGCCTTTAGAAAGGGCAGATGACGGGTCCGGACTATCTAGGGCGTCCGGAGGACGGTAGCGAGATGGCTTCGCTGGGGTCCGTAGAAGGAAAAGCGTGGGAGGGGTTCCGGGGGAACCGGTCCGAGTTGGACGAGAGGACCAAGGACATAACGGAATCTCCCGGCGTCTATGTCTTCCAGGATTATCTGGGCGTCCCCATTTACGTCGGCAAGGCGAAGAATCTTCGCAAACGTCTGCGGTCGTACTTCTCTTCCGCGCTCCCCGGCAAGACAGAGGCCCTCATGGAAAAGGCCGCCGGGCTTGAAACCATCATTGTGGAATCAGAAGCCGAAGCCCTCATCCTCGAGCTGACTCTCATAAAACGTTACAGCCCCAAGTACAACATGCGCCTGAAGGACGACAAGCACTATCCGTACATCCGCGTGGGGCTCGACGAAAAGTGGCCCCGGGTGACGGTAGCGAGGGGAATCAAGAAGGACGGCGCCAGATATTTCGGGCCGTTCACCCGTTCCAGCTCGGTTCGCGAGACCCTCAGCATCCTGAGAAGGCTGTTCGCGTACAGAACCTGCACCGACCACGTGCTCGCGCAGGTGGTAAGACCGTGCCTTGATTATCATCTCGGCCGGTGCCTGGGGCCCTGCACCGGCAAGCTCGATGAAGAAACCTACATGGGGACCATATACGAGGTTATCCGGTTTCTAGAGGGCAAGCATAAGAAATTGCGCGAGGAGCTAGCCCGAAGGATGATGGTCCATGCGTCTGAACTCGAGTTCGAGGCGGCGGCAAGGATCAGGGATCAGATCAACTCGCTTGACGACATCACCGAAAAGCAGCGAACAGTCTCACCGGATCTGAAAGATAGGGATGCCGTCGGATTGGCTCGTTCCAAGGAGATGTCTTTCGTCGCGTTGTTGCAGGTCCGCGAAGGCAGGCTCATGGGAAAGGAAGGCTTCATCATCTCGGCCACATCGACCGAACGCGACGAAGATGTGATCGAGGCGTTTCTCACGCAATACTACGCGGGCGCTTCATCGGTACCACCCGAAGTGCTGGTTCCGGTCGGACTGGACTCGCGCGACGAGATCGAGGGCTTCCTGCGCGAACGGCGCCGGGAGATCACGCCGCCTTTGGACGAAAAGATGGTCCGCGCTTCCGGAATGCTCCCGGAGGATTCTCCTAAACGACAGACGGGAGCCTCGGTTCGCGTCCGAGTCCCGCGCCGGGGACACTTGAGGGATCTGACGCTCATGGCGGGCGATAATGCGCGCACCATGATGGCGGAGCAGTTGCCGAAACATGAACGCGAAGCCGAGGATAACGAAGCCGCGATGGAGAATCTGCAGGCGTCGCTTCGCATGGGCACGCTGCCCCGCCGTATTGAAGGCTACGACATCTCAAACATCTCCGGACAGGAGACAGTCGCCTCAATGGTGGTACTGTCCGAGGGCAAGCCCGATAAGAGCTCCTACCGCCGATTTCGCATGAAGATACAAGGCAAGTCCGATGATTTTGCCATGATGCAAGAAGTATTGTGGCGTCGTTTTCGAAAAGGGATGGAGGAACGCGAGAAAGCCGCTTCAGGAGGCAAAGCGGGTAGGTTCTCGGCGTTCCCGGACCTTGTCATCGTCGACGGGGGAAAAGGGCAAGTGAGCGCCGCCAAAGCGGTGCTCGACGAACTCAAGCTCGACATCCCCCTTGCCGGAATCGCCAAGAAGAACGAAGAATTGTTCCTGCCCGAAGAATCAGACCCCGTCATCCTGCCCCGCGATTCCCGCGCCCTCTACCTCGTAATGCGGCTTCGAGACGAAGCCCACCGCTTTGCCGTTTCCTATCACCGGAAACTGCGAGGCGACAAAGCCCTCAAGTCCGCTCTTTCGGACATTCCGGGG
>CAZMEF010000020.1:0-15490 GCA_964565305.1 uncultured Eubacteriales bacterium
TATGAGGGCGATAACGTTAACGTCTCCGGAAGTGTTGCGGGCGATCATACCCATCAAGGTGGATTTCCCCACGCCTGAGCCCGCGAAGATGCCGATCCTCTGTCCCTCCCCGAGCGTGAGTACCCCGTCTATGGCCTTGACGCCGGTGGATATGGGGCGCTCGATAAGGCCTCTTTCGAGAGGGGCCGGAGGCCGCTCCATCGCAGGGCAGTAATTTTCCACCCGCCAGGAGGGTCTTCCGTCTATCGGAAAGCCCAATCCGTCAACAACTCTGCCAAGCATGTCCTTTCCCGCCGGGACTTTGAGCGAACGGCCGGTAGCGTAGACAGGCGAACCGGGAGCGATTCCCTCTGTATCGCAGTAAGGCATCAACAGAACGCGTCCGTTCTTGAATCCCACAGCCTCGCCGAGAATTGCCACACCAGAAGGGGGCACAAGGCGGCATATCTCGCCCATGTGGACCTTGGGGCCCGCCGACTCGATCAGAAGTCCGACGATGTCGATGACCGTCCCTCCGAACGTAAAAGGGCGAGCGTTACCGATGGCTTCCCGGTACACCTCGAAGCCTGTTTCAGTCATCTCGGGCTCTCCTCTCCGAGGTTTCTCCTGGCCTCGCCGACCGCGTTTGCGAGATTCCTTATCTGTTCCTCCACCCGGGCGTCGACGAAGCCGTGGGGGGATTTCACAACGCAGCCGTCGCCCACCCACTCATCGGCGACCACTTCAACGGCACGAGCCCCCGAGTCGGCTTTCAATTTGTCTCGCGACCCTTCGATAAGAGGGACTAGAAGAGGTTTCACCCTTATGGTGAACTCAGTTTCGTCTTTTAGGACAGCCATCGCCTCGCGGACCATGTTCAAAACCGCCTCGGGAGTCGCGACTAACGTCTCTCCGACCAATCGCTTTGCCGTATCCATGGCGAGAGCCAGAATCACAGGCTCTCCTTGCTCTATCAGATCCTCCAACATGCCTTCTACCCGGCAACGCAACTCTTCTGCCTCTCTCAGCATGGACTCGCACCGGCCGAGCGCCCATTCGTAGCCGTCTTTGCGTCCCTTTTCGATGCCCTCGCTGACAGCGTCTTCTGCCAAAGTCGCGGCCATGCACCGGGCGTCCTCGACTATCCCGGACGCCTCTTCCCTGGACAGACGTATGGTTTCGCGGGCCTCTTCGCGCGCTCTTTCCAAGATCTCCGAAGGCGAAGATGCCGTCCGGCCCTTTTTTTGGCCGTGCGCGAGAAGAGGCTGGACGTCCCTATTGGAGCCCTTGAATACTCTAGACAAGGATCTCCTGGCCTCCTCCGCGGGCTATGATGATCTGCCCCTGGTCCTCCAACCGCCTGATGGTCGCCACGATCCTCTGCTGCGCTTCGTCTACGTCTTTCATGCGGACCGGCCCCAGGTAATCTATGGTCTCCTTGAGGGTCTCCACGGCTCGCGTCGACAGGTTCTTGTACATTTTCTGTTTGACTTCTTCTGAGGAGCCCTTGAGGGCCAGCGGTAAATCTTTACCCATATCGACTTCACGCAGGAACAGCTGCACCGAGCGGTCGTCCAGGTAAACGATATCTTCGAAAAGGAACATTCTCCGTTTTATCTCCTCGGACAGATCGGGAGCCTCTGCGTCCAGAGCGCTCAAGATGGTCTTCTCGGTTTGCCTGTCAACATTGTTGAGGATGTCGACTATGGAACCGATGCCGCCGGCGCGGGTGTAGTCCTGACCGGCGACGGAGACTACCTTTCGTTCCAGTACTCTCTCGATCTCTTTGATGACTTCCGGACTTGTGCCCTCCATGGCGGCGATGCGCCGCGACACTTCAACTTGGAGGTCTGGGCTGAGGGCGGCCATGACCGAGGCGGCTTGGGCCACACTGAGATAACTGAGGACAAGCGCGATGGTTTGCGGCGCCTCGGCCTGCAGGAAGTTCAGGACTTGGACGGGGTCAGCCTTACGGACGAAATCGAACGGCCTGACCTGCAAAGAAGCCGTAAGCCTGCTGAGCACGCCTTCGGCTTTGTCCCGTCCGAGCGCCCTGTCCAACACCGACTTGGCGTAGTCTATTCCCCCTTGATCTATGTATTGCTGGGCGATGGCCATCTCGCGGACTTCCTGGTCCACCCGCCGCGTAGCTGCGATTTCGAGCGTCAAGGCGTCGATCTCGGTTTCGCTAAGGTGCTTCATTACCAGTCCGGACAGGTCCGGTCCGAGCGATATCAGAAGGATTGCGGCTTTTTCCTTCCCTGTTAGGGCGCCACTGCGAACTGACATTAGTGCTCATCCTCCAATATCCACGTCTTGACAAGAGCTGCCACAGAGCCGGGATTGGCTTTGGCCATTTGTTCTACCGAGCCTTTGGTGCGCTGCCGCGCCAAGTACTCCGGAGGTACAGGTGCGTTAACGGCGGCAGCCTCTTCAGATGCGGCGACGAGAACAGGGGCGCGTTCAACGTCTCTGCCTTTTTTCTTCTTACGTGTGAGGAGGAGCACGATCGTGCCCAAGACCAGCGCCGCCCCGACGGCCGCGCCGTAAATGTAAAGTTTGTTGAGCGGGACCGGGCCCTCTCCGAATGAACCGCTGATGGTGTCGGCCAAACTAGTGTCGAATAGAGCCCCAGTAACGGTGATGCGGTCGTTTCTCATGGGATCGAGGCCCAAAGCAGTTGACACAGTTTCTACGATGGAGCCCTGCTGGTCATCGTCAAGCTCCTTGTTGACCATTACGGCCACCGACAGGTTCTTGATGGCGCCGGGGGTTCCGATGGTCTCGATAACCCGCTGGTTGACTTCGTAGTTCCTCACCACTTCTGTCCTGCTCGATGACGAGCCGTCTGTGGGGTCCTCGAAGGTGTAGTTGGGAACGTCCAACCCGCCCGCCTGACCTGACGCTGTCGATTGTCCCTGATATGTTTCCGTGGTTTCTTGGTAACTGCGCAGCGTACCTTCGCCTTCAGTACTGTATATCGTGTCGACTGTCCGCACCTGTGACAGGTCCAGTTCCGCCCTCACGGTGCAGACTATGTTCTTCGCGCCTAGCACCGGCGAAAGCATGGACATAAGCCGGACCTCGTACTCCTTCTCAATCTGCCGCGTAAGCTCGAACGCCGAACCGGAAAGTCCCGCGGCGCTCGTTGCGTCACCGTAACTTTGAGAAAGCAGCCGTCCTTGAGAATCCATCACGGTGACATCGTTGGGAGAAAGCCCTTCCACCGAGCGGCTGACCAGATTGATGATTCCCTTCACGCAGGATGCGCTTACCTCTTGCAGGGGCTGGACTTGAAGTAAGACCGCGGCCGTCGCGTCGCGCCGTTGGGAGACGAATACCGTCGGCTCAGGCAGGACTATGTGGACCCGCGCGTCCATGACCCCTGATATGGACTTGATGGTCCGCGTTAGTTCGCCGGACAAGGCGCGGACGTATTGGACTTTCCTCTCGAAGTCAGTCGCCCAGATCCCGTTGGACCCAATGCTCTCGAATCCGACCACGCCCGAAGAAGGCAGTCCCAGAGAAGCAAGGGACAATCGGGTGAGATGGACCTGGCTTGCCGGGACCTTTATCGTGCGCCCGGCCTCCCCCAGCTTGTACGGTATGCCCTGGCGGTCCAGTTCCGCGATTACCGCGCCGGCGTCCGCAGGGTCAAGGTTCGACCACAGCGTGTCGTACTTCGGTCCGATGGCACTCTGGGCGAAAAGCCACATGGACCCGGCGAAAGCGAGCCCTATGGCCACAATGATGATGCTGCGCGGACCTTGTCCGAGCTTGTTCCACGTATCCTTAATTCCTTTGGAGACCGCGCCTACGTTTCCCGGCATTTTGATTCACCGCCCCGCTTTCGCCCTATACCGGCATCCGCATGATCTCTTGATAGGCCTCTAATGCCTTGTTTCGAACAGAAACTACAAGATCTAAGGCCAGGCTCGCCTTTTCTGCGGATAAAACAGCGGTATGCATGTCTTTCGCGTTGCCGCTGACCAATTCCAACTGAGAGCGTAAAGCCTCTTGATCTATGCTCTCGAGAGTCGATGACGCTTTCTCCAAGACGCCCGAGAAGGCGTCTTTTGCGTTGTCCGAGATAACCGGCGTTATCGGCTTGTCCTGTACGCGGTTAATCGACGGAAAAGAGCTTGGCCTAATGTACATTTACGGTTCCTCCCCCCGGTAGCACCGTACTGTCTCTTTGTCAGACTCTTAGAAGCTCGAGCGCCTTCTGTGCCATGGACTTTGCGGCCTCTATCGCCGTAACGTTGGCCTCATAGGCCCTCGTCGCGGCCATCATGTCCACCATCTCTGTGACTACGTCCACGTTTGTGTATGTCACGTACCCATCGGCGTCGGCGTCGGGATGCCCGGGCATATACACCACTTTTAGCGGGCTCTTGTCCTGCGCGACGCCTACAACCTGCACCCCCTTGACGTGGTCCGCGACTTTTGCGGAAAGCAAATCCGAAAAAGCGTACCGGGCGCCTTTGGAAGCAAACAAAGCCACTTTTCTTCGATAGGGCTCACCCGTCTCTGTTCTGGTGGTCTCGGCGTTGGCCAAATTTGACGCGATAAGGTCGAGACGGAACCTTTCCGCTGTCAATCCGGAAGCGCTTGTTTCTATAGATGAGAACAACCTCACTTCTAGCGCCTCCCTTCGGTAGCCGCTTTGCGCAAGAGCGAAAGGTACGACGACATCTGCCTTGAGACTGCTGCGTAATAAAGAGCGTTCGAGGATACCTCTCCCATCTCGAGGTCGATATCCACACTGTTGCCGTCAGTTGTGACGCTGCCGTTGTCCTGTACTACGGTAAGCGCTGACCTCCCGCCGACCTCTAAGTGGCGCGAATCTGACTTCGCGAGCGAAAGTACAGGCGAAGACGCCTTCTGCAAATACGCGCGAAAATCCACATCCTGCCGCTTATAACCCGGGGTCTCGGCGTTGGCGACGTTTTGTGCCAGCACTTCGTGCCTACCCCAGGCGCCGTCCAACGCCCTCTTCATCAAGGCCCCGACATCCTTCACTCCGAACGCCCCCTTTAGAACGTAAAACGCCTCCCGGCACCAACCCGGAAGGCGTGGCAGATAACAAGAACCGCCCTTCGGCAGCCTGGCTGTCATATCGCGCGCCGGCGACTTAGACCCTCGGCTTTGCGTCACTGCCTTTCGACAGTTTTGCCTTTATCGGTGCACGGCACCAAGATCGCTATTGTCTTGCGAAGAGGCCTATTCTACACGAAATGCCAAAATCCTTCTTTGGTCCTATAAATTCGCACTGTCTACCGCAATTTCTTTAGCTCCTCAAGAAGTCTCTTGTTGAGGACCCTTATGTAGGTTCCCTTCATGCCGAGAGAACGGGACTCAATAACTCCGGCGGACTCGAATTTGCGCAAAGCGTTAACGATTACAGAACGCGTGATGCCGACCCTGTCGGCTATCTTGGACGCCACCAGAAAACCCTCCGAGCCCTTGAGCTCCTCGAAAATGTGGCGCATGGCGTTCAGTTCGGAAAAAGACAAGGTCCCCAACGCGACCTGAACCGCCGTTCTACCTCTTGTCTCCTCTTCGACTACTTCCCGGTTGTGCCTCACGATCTCCATCGCGGTGACGGTAGAGGCATGCTCGGCTAAAACCAGATCCTCGAAGTCGAACTCGCGGCCACTCCTGGCCAACAACAAGGTACCCAACCTCTCGCCGCCCGCGATTATCGGAAGGACTGTGGTGTACTTTGGAGCGTGTTCGCAGTCGGCGTCGGGCGTGAAAAGGCACAACGCGTCATCCATCTTCAAGTTTGCGACGGTGTCCCTGTACAGGAAAAGCTGTTCATTGTACGAGGCAGGGAACACGTTCTGCTTGAGCACCTCGTCCTTTAGGACCGCACATTCGAAGTCGTCTAATAGAGCGTGGCCAAGAATCTTACCCTGCTTGTCAAGAACGTAGACGTTGCAGTCGATGGAATCCCTGATCACGCGGGCACTGCTGTTGAAGTCAACCTCGCTTGCCGCCATGGATAGTCTCTGATTCATTCTGCGTGTCTTTTCTAGTAGAGTTTGCACGATTGGTTTTCCTCCCCTGTGTC
This sequence comes from uncultured Eubacteriales bacterium, assembly GCA_964565305.1. Taxonomy (GTDB): domain Bacteria; phylum Bacillota; class Sulfobacillia; order Fermentithermobacillales; family Fermentithermobacillaceae; genus DULO01. Next base: position 6,056 of record CAZMEF010000020.1, read on the forward strand.
CCCGTCGCCGTACCGCCTATAGGATATACCGGGAAAGGTCTCGGTTTGATATCAAATCTTGCAGCTTCGCCACCACATAGCCGCTGTCTACGACGACGCTTTTCTCCAGAACGTCGGGCGCCTCAAAAAGGACGTCCTCCAATAGCCGCTCCATGACGGTGTGTAACCGCCGCGCGCCTATGTTCTGCGCCTCAAGGTTGATGGCGAAGGCCATTCTGGCAAGCTCCCTAACCCCGTCGCCTTCGAACTTCAACTGCACCCCATCTGTAGCGAGCAAGGCGACGTACTGCCTGGTCAAGGAGTTCTCCGGCTCGGTCAGGATCCGGACGAAATCGTCCTCGCTCAATGGATCTAGCTCTACCCTTATTGGGAAACGCCCTTGAAGTTCAGGGATCAGATCAGACGGCTTTGAAACGTGGAATGCCCCCGCCCCGATGAATAGGATATGATCCGTCTTCACGGGACCGTATTTTGTGACGATGGTGGTGCCCTCAACGATCGGCAGAAGGTCCCGCTGCACTCCTTCCCTCGAGACGTCCGGGCCCGCCCCGTGTTCCCGGCCGGCCACTTTGTCCAGTTCGTCCAAGAAAACGATTCCCAGTTTTTCGGTCAGGTTTATGGCGGCGGACACTACCCCGTCCTGGTCCACGAGTTTCCCTGACTCCTCCTGGGCAAGCACTTTTCTGGCGTCTTGCACCTTCATGCGTCGCTTCTTGCGCTTCTTCGGAAGCATGCCTCCGAGCATATCCTGAAGGTTCACGCCCATCTCCTGCATGGAACTACCGTCGAAGAATTCCAATGTGGGGAGCGCGTTGTCGTCGACCTCTATCTCGACCTCTTCCTCCTCTAGATCCCCACGGTCCAACCTTTCCCTGACGAGACGCCGTTCGGCCCGGGAAGACCGCATCTTCGAGTCAAAATCGTCCTCGCTGTCTGTCTCGTCCCTTTGAGAAGCCCCTCCAAATAGCATCTCGAACGGGTTCCGCCCGGTCTCGCGCCTTTTGGGAAGCGGCGCGATTGCCTCGACCAAGCGGTCGTCGGCCAGCGCGTACGCCCTTTCCTTCACTTCGGCGTATTTCTCCGACCGGACCATCCTGATGGCCGATTCCAAAAGGTCTCGAACTATTGAGTCAACATCGCGGCCGACGTATCCCACCTCGGTAAACTTGGAAGCTTCCACTTTGCTAAATGGCGCGCTGACCAGTTTTGCAAGTCTTCTGCATATCTCGGTCTTGCCGACGCCCGTCGGCCCTATCATGAGAATGTTCTTTGGCACTATGTCCTCTTGAAGCTCCCCCTCTACCCTTTGGCGGCGAAGACGGTTCCTGATGGCGACGGCCACGGCCTTCTTGGCCTTGTCCTGCCCCACGATATATTTGTCGAGCTCACTTACGATCTGGCGCGGTGTCATATCGGCCATTTCTTTTCGTTCTCTCCCTCTTGGGTTAGGCGTTTCCCGGAAGCTCCTCTACCGCTATGTTGTCATTTGTGTATATGCAAATGGAAGCCGCTATCTTCAACGCCTCTGTCGCCACTTCCCGCGCGCTTAGATCCGTGAACTTGAGAAGGGCTTTTGCCGCTGCCGTCGCGTACGCTCCGCCCGACCCGATGGCGAGAACGGGCTCGTCGGGCTCGATGACTTCACCGGTCCCGCTAACCAACAAGATACGGCTCTTATCCATGCACAAGAGCATGGCTTGAAGCTGTCGTAAAATGCGGTCCGTTCGCCACTCCTTTGCCAAATCAACCGAGGCCTTCAAAAGGTCGCCTCTAGTCTCCTCAAGATGCCCTTCCAGTTTGTCAAAAAGCGTGAACGCGTCGCCAACAGACCCGGCAAAACCGGCAATTATCTGCCCTTTGTATATCTTCCTAACCTTGCGCGCCCCAGATTTGATCACGGTATGATTCGCTTCCATTGTGACCTGCCCGTCGCCCGCCATCGCCGAGACATCCTTAACTCTCACCGCAAGTACAGTGGTGCTTGTAAAGACCGAGCCCTCTTGCGCGTTCATCGTCCACTCCCTTTCTCATCGGGACTTCCGTCTGAACTAGAATTGGAACGAGCCCTGGGGTGCGCTTTGAGATAGACCTCTTTCAGACGTTCGGGCCTGACGTGAGTGTAGATCTGAGTCGTTCGTATGCTTTCGTGGCCCAGCATCTCTTGCACAGATCTCAGGTCCGCGCCGCCCGAAACCAAATGGGTGGCAAACGAATGCCTCAAAGTGTGCGGAGAGCACCGCGATGAGTCCATGCCGCTCCCTTGCACGTGTTTTTGTACAATTCGCCTCATCGATCTGGCCGAAAGCCTTTTCCCCTGTTTGTTCAAGAACAGCGGTCTTCGAAGACTCACGGTTTCTCCGGTTTCCTTCACGTTCTTTTTGGCGTACGTTCCCCTCGCCGACGCCAGGTAGTCGCCCAGCGCAGCGATGGCGGACGAGCCCACAGGTACAAGCCTCTCCTTGTTTCCCTTGCCTAATACCTGCACGAACCCCAAAGAGTAGTCAACGCTCCCGATATTTAGTCCGGCCAGTTCTGAAACGCGCAATCCGGCGCCGTAGAACATCTCCAGGATAGCCTGGTCTCTCTTGCCATCAGCGGAGTCAAGGTTGGGCGATGCGAGTAAGCGGCTTGCCTCGTCCATAGACAACACCTTAGGAAGGCGGCCCTCGCGTTTCCTCGGGACGACCTCGGCTATGATCTGGGAGGAAGCGATCTTCCGGCGGGCGAGGAAGCGGACAAAACTTCGGATGCAAGAGGTTTTTCTCGCCACGCTGCTTCTAGACAAGCCTCTCTTGGAGAGGCTTTGTACGAACTGCCGTATCCGCTCGCCTGTGACCTGGGTCGGGTCAAGGTCTTGGATAGAGACGCCTGTCACTTGGGCAAGGAAGACCAGAAACTGACCCAGGTCTCCCGCGTAGGCTTCCTGGGTACTCCGGCTTTGAGTTCTCGATATCCCCACTTCGGTCAGGAATTCCTCCCGGCACTCCGCAAGCGAAAACCCCATGGATAGCACCCACCCAACCGGGGACCGACGAGACCCCATTTGGGCACATATTAGCATTACCGCGCCGCAAACGGCAAATATCTCTAATTCTCTTCCGCGCCTTTGGCGGCCTTGTACCCGCATTCGGGATTCCCGCATTTTCGCGCGCCGTTTCGCCCGGCTTCTACCAAAAAGGAACCGCACAAAGGGCAAACTGATCCCGGCACAGGGCGGTGCCACGTAACGTAGTCGCACGCCGGGTAGTTCTTGCACCCGTAGAACACCCTGCCATGTTTGGACCGGCGGACGACGACGCTGCCTCCGCACTTTGGACAGGAGACGCCCGCTTCCTCGATCAGCGGTTTCGTGTTCTTACATTCGGGATATCCCGAGCACGCGATGAACCTGCCGTATCTGCCCCTCTTGATCACCATGGGAAGCCCGCACTTTTCGCAGTTCTCGCCTGCCGGCTCGGACTGGACCTCGATCCTCTCCACCTCGGAGTCGACCTTGGCCAGTTGTTCTTTTATGGGTGACCAGAACTCGGCTACAGCGTCGTTCCAGGTGATGCCCCCTTCTTCCACAGTGTCGAGTCTTTTCTCGATTTCCGCGGTGAACTTCAAGTCGACTACTGCGGGGAAATACTCGGTCAGCAGCGCGTCCACCAAGAACCCGAGCTCGGTCGGCAACAGACGCTTGGCGTCCCTGGATATGTACTCACGCTCGAAAAGCGTTGCGATGGTCGGGGCATAGGTGGACGGCCGGCCGATCCCATTCTCTTCAAGCGCTTTTACCAAAGACGCCTCGGTGTACCGGGAAGGCGGTTCAGTGAAGTGCTGAGCCGGTTCAAGTTTGTCTAGCCGGAGTTTCTCGCCCTCCGACAGAGGTATTATCTCCTTGTCCTCTTCCGCCGGGCCATCGGAGCCTTCTTCGTAGACCTTTGTGAAGCCCGCAAAACTTAACCTGGAACCGGTTGCCCTGAACGTGTGGCCCGCGCATTCAATGTCGGCAGTAACCGTGTCGTACAATGCGGGAGCCATCTGCGAAGCGATGAATCTTTCCCATATGAGCTTATAAAGACGAAATTGGTCCTGCTTCAAATATTGTTTCATCTCTTTGGGAGATCGCGCCACGCTCGACGGCCTTATAGCCTCATGGGCGCCTTGCACGCCGGGCCTCTCTTTCTCTTTCCGGGGTCCCCCGATGTAGCGATCGCCAAACGCGGCGGCGATGAAATCTCGGGCTTCCAGTTGCGCCGACTCTGCCACCTTTATAGAGTCGGTCCTCATGTATGTGATGAGGCCGGTGTACCCCGCCTTTCCAAGTTCGATCCCTTCGTACAGCATCTGGGCCAGGCTCATGGTCTTGCGCACCGGAAAGCCCAGTTTTCTGGACGCCTCTTGTTGCAACGTGGAGGTCGTGAAGGGCGGAGGGGCCACTTTCTTGCGTTCCTTGGGGGTAACAGATTTCACTGTGAACTCTTTTCCCAAGACACCGGCGACGACAGCATCTGTCGCGTCTTTGTCGCGCAGTTCGGCCTTCTTTCCGTTCTCGCCGAAGTAGCGGGCCCTCACTCCACCCGCTTTCCCGATCAGGTGGGCGTCGAGCGTCCAGTACTCGACCGGGACGAAACCGCGAATCTCCTCTTCCCGCTCCGCGATTATCCGCAGCGCGGCGGACTGAACCCTTCCGGCCGAAAGACCGGGCCTGATTTTGTGCCACAAGAGCGGGCTAAGGCTGTACCCCACAAGCCGGTCCAGAACCCTTCGCGCTTGTTGGGCGTCGACGAGCTTAAGATTCAGAGGCGATGGATGACTGAAGGCGTGTTTTACGGCCTTTTCGGTAATCTCGTGGAAAGTCACCCGCTTCGCGTCTTTCGGAGCTATCCCGAGTATCGAGCAAAGGTGCCAGGAGATGGCTTCGCCCTCGCGGTCAGGGTCAGTCGCCAGATAGATAGAAGATGCCTTTTTGGCGGCATCTTTCAGTTCCTTAATCAGATCGCCCTTGCCGCGAATGTTTATGTACTTCGGAGCGAAAGCGTTGTCGACGTCGACGCCCAGCTGGCTTTTGGGCAGATCCCTTACGTGACCCAGAGATGCCTTGACCTGGTAGCGAGATTTCATGAATTTGGATATGGTTTTCGCCTTGGTGGGCGACTCGACCACTATGAGAGGTTTTTGAGGCTGTTCTGCCATCTGTAGCTACCGCTCCTTCATCTACCCTCTATCTGCGCCCGCAAAAAGAGTAGGCGCCGCCCGCTACCCTCTTGGCGCCGCCTTTCAACTCCAAAGAAGAGAGCGCCGCAAGAACGCAGCCTGGCGACATTTCCGGCAGCCTGGCCATAATATCCTCCACCGCCAGAATCTCTCCTCCAACTTTTTGAAGCACTAACGACTCTTCAAGTGTCAGATCCATGATCAGGTGCTCGGGCGGACCTTGAGGCACGTATTCCGTTTCGCGTCCGACAAAGGATAGCACATCGGAAGCAGAGCACGCTACATAGGCCCCGTCCTGCAAGAGCTTGTTGGAGCCCCGGCACGCGCGGTTCTTAACGCTGCCGGGAACGGCCATCACCGGGCGACCGTACTTGTTGGCCCAATCCACTGTAATCAACGCCCCTGATTTCTCGCCGGCCTCGACGACCAAGACGCCGAGCGCGAGCCCGGCAATAATCCTGTTTCGAGCCGGAAAGTGCCAGGCGAGCGGGGGCGAACCCGGAGGGTACTCTGACAATAGGGCGCCCTGCCCGAGAACGCGTTCCATTAGGCGGCGGTTGGACGCGGGATAAGGCACGTCTATGCCCGCTCCCAGGCACGCAAGGGTTCGTCCACCGGCATCCAAAGCGCCGGTGTGGGCCGAGGTGTCTATGCCTACCGCCATGCCCGACACCACCGTCACGCCGGCGCGCGCAAGGTCTGAAGCCATCTCGTAGGCCGCTTCGCGTCCCACCGTAGAGGGGTTCCGGGTGCCCACGACCGCCACAGCTACCCTATCTGTAGGTTTAAGCGCCCCCGCGATGAAAAGCGAAGGGGCGTCCCCCACTTGTCGCAAGTTCTCAGGATACTCCGGGTCGCCCGGCCCCAGAAGCGTTTCCGGTAGCCCTCCCCCGACCTGCTTCACCAAAATCACTCCCATAACATCCCATTACGACATGAATATACCATGTTTTGGGAACGAGCGGAACGGTGTCGCTGCTTTTTAGGGGGGCATGACTAATCATGATGAAAGAGAGGTAATCGGACAGTTTGCGTCTCAAAAATCCCTGGAAGGCAGCCCTATCTTTGGTGACGCCACCGCGCGGCAGAAGTGAGCGAAAGCAGTTTTCCTTGGGAGACAGGCCTATTCACGGGCAGATGCCTAAAGAGCAAGATCCCGGGAACAGGACGCCCATCCCTAAAAAACTGTCGGAAGCCTCAAGTCTGCTCGAAGACATTTTCCACGTTCCGGGTAACTCGGACGTGGTGTTCAGGCAGATCACTTGCGCCAAACCGCACTTGAAGCTCGTTGTCGCCTACATCGAAGGGATGTCGGATACCGATACGGTGCGCGCGTGCGTGCTAAATCCGTTGATGCTCTTGTCCAACATTAGGAAAATCGACACGAGGGATCCCGTCGAGTACCTGCAAGAGGCGCTTTTGCTTAGCGGCCAAGTACAGGTAAGAGAGCACGTTGAAGAAATTGTCGAATCCATGGTTCAAGGCAACTCCGTAATACTCGTAGATGGCCATGACAAAGTGCTGGTCGTGGAGACCAAGGGTTGGAAACACAGAAGCGTGGACGCGGCCCAATCCGAGCGAGTGGTCCAAGGCCCGCAGCAGGGGTTTATAGAAGTGCTTCGCGTCAACACCGGCCTTATTCGCTCCGTCGTCCGCTCTTCTGACCTTGTGGTGGAAGATCTCGATCTGGGAGTGACCGTACCTAACAAGGGGGCGCTCCTTTACATGGCCAGCATCGCTAACGATAAAATGGTCGCGGAGGCCCGCAGGCGGTTAGGGTCTCTCGAGGTAGCCGCCATCCATTCCAGCGGGGTACTAGAGGAACTGGTCGAGAATTCGAGGTCCATCATCCCCACCACGTACCTGACGGAACGCCCGGACCGCGTGGCCAGATTCCTTCTCGAGGGGTCCTGCGCTGTAATCGTTGACGGCGATCCCTTCGTGATGATATGGCCGATCAATTTCTTCGCTTTCCTGCAAAGCCCCGAAGACCAGACTATCGGATGGCCGCATGGGAATATTCTGAGGTTGATCAGGTACATATCCTTCCTGATCGTGGTCCTTTTGCCCGGTCTTTACGTGGCGATCCTAAACTATCATTCCGAGATGTTGCCTACACAGCTGCTTATGGCGATAGCGGCGAGCAGGGAGCCGATCCCGGTGCCGTTGTGGCTTGAAGTCTTCATCATGTACGCCGGTTTCGAACTGATCCGCGAGGCGGGCGTAAGGGTGCCATCACTCATCGGACCGACCATCGGCATTGTGGGTGCGCTTCTAATAGGCGATGCCGCCGTCAAGGCCAATCTCACTAGCCCAACGGTCGTAATCCTCATCGCCATAACGGCCGTGGCATCCTTCACCATCCCCAATCAGCAAACAGTGATGCTCATAAGAGGGATGACGTTTGTCTTCATCGTTGCCGGAAGCCTTGCGGGACTGTACGGGATCGTGGCTTGTACTTACCTCTATGTGAGCCATGCGAGCAGCCTAACCTCTCTTGGCGTACCTTTGCTGGCGCCGCTCGCGCCCGAAGGCCCTAAATCTGTTTCTTCACCTTTTGCGCCTCGTTCTCCCATACATAGGCGCGCCCCGTTCCTGCGACCTAAGGACAGATTTCGAGCGTCGCCGCATCCCAAGGGTTGGGACTACGGCAAAACTGTAGAAGGGGGAGCAGATGATGGCGCCGATTCGGAACAGGCATCCGGCTCAAAAGAGCGCTCCGGAGAGTGATACAAATGAGAAGCAGTCCCCTGCCATGCAACTTGGCCACATAAGCGAACGTCAAATCTTGAGCATGGCGGCGTTCGGCCTTGGCACCAAGGCCGTTCTTATGACGCCTTCTTTGCTGGCGCTCGAGGTTGGATCGTCTGCGTGGATCTCGGCCCTCATCGGAACCGGTTGCGCGCTTTTCGGGTTTTGGGGCTGGTCCAGATGGTCGGAGTTGACTTCCGGGTTGGCGGCGGTCCCCGCCCTCCGAATGACTTTGGGCAGAGTGTTCGGCGACCTTTTGGGGCTAGTCCTGTTGGCGACGAGCATTCTGAGCGTTTCGCTTAACATAAGAGTACAAGCGGGGGGAGCCGTTATCGGATTGCTTCCCCAGTTTCCCATAGAGGTCCTCATTCTGATCACGGTAGGTTGTGGCATGTACACGGCGTGGCTGGGCCTGGAACCGGTGGCGCGTGTGGCGGTGATATACACTCCGGTTGTCGCAGTGTCCATCATCTTTGTCATCATCGGGGCGGGGCGGTTCTTTGACGTCAGAAATCTCGTCCCAATATGGGGGCTCGGCTTGCGAGAGACGCTCTTGGGCGGCCTTACCTCAAGCGGGCTTTTCGCGGCGATCCCTATGGTTCTTGTCTGGAAATCCTACGCCAGAGACCATAATCAGCTCGTCAGAGGGGGGCTTCGCGGAGTTGGCGTCGCCGGGTTGGCCATCGCCATCGCTTGCGCCTCAAGCGCCATCGTCTTTCCTTACCCCGAGGTTACGAGGCTAATACTGCCGATGGGCGAGATGGCGAGGGCCGTCTACCTGGGCAGATTCCTACAAAGGCTTGAGGCGATATTCACTTTCGTCTGGTTCTTCAGCACCGTTGTGCAGATCAGCATACTTCAGATGAGCGTGCTCATCCTTATCGCACAACTGGCGAACACCCACACATATAGACCGTTCGTGCCCGGTCTCACTGTGGTTACCTTTGCTCTGGCCGCTTTGCCCGCGAGCTTCTATCGAGCGTCCACGCTTCTGCAAGATAAGGTGTTTGAATTTGTGGGTCCGGTACTGGTCGCGTTTGGCTGGGTCTTGTTTGCGATAGCCAAACTACGTGGAGTGTCCTGTCGTGCGGAGTAGGCGCGCTGTTTTTCTTGTCCTCGTACTGATGTTGGCTTCTCTCAACTCAAGCTGCTGGGGACGACTCGAGCTGGAGGACCAGTCGCTCATCACAGTCTTGGGGGTAGACAACGGTACGTACAAAAGGCTCAGACTGACCGCAAGAATTGCCGTTCCGCGAGTAGCGATCAACGGGCAGAATGCCAGTTCAGGCTCCGAATCTCTCGCCTCCGGCATCCCCATATCTGCTGAGGGCCAGACAATGACAGACGCCCTTAACGCGTTGCAGACGGTTAGCGGCCGTGAAGTGGTCGCAGGCCACCTCGGCATTCTCGTTTTTGGAGAGGAATTCGCCAAAGAAAGCGTCGCTCCGATCCTAGACGCCTTCACCCGCACGCTGCAGTTCAGGC
>CAZMEF010000021.1:0-15178 GCA_964565305.1 uncultured Eubacteriales bacterium
CCCATGCTCGCTGCTCAAACCCGACTACCTACGTCGAACCTGGTCGCCCCCATATGATGACGACACTATGTCATGGTAACACGGAAGAGCCAAAGCTACAAGGCGGCAAAACTACTCGTACCTGCGCTCTCGCCCTCGTAGCGCTCGCTGCGCTTCTCTGTCCTGCTCGCGGTCCTTAATGGAGTCGCGTTTGTCGTAGGATTTCTTACCGCGGGCAAGCGCCAAGGCCACCTTCGCCTTGCCGTCCTTGAAGTACAGGGACAGCGGCACCAAGGTGTACCCACGTTCGGCCACCTTGCCCTGCAATTTCCGGATTTCGTGCTTGTGTAGAAGTAGCCTCCTTGGCCGCAACGGATCGTGGTTGAAGCGAGACGCCGGCTCATATTGATCGATGTGGGCATTTTGAAGGATGACGTCGCCGCCGATGATCTCCGCATAGCTGTCGCCGAGGCTTGCTCGCCCCGCCCGCAGCGACTTGACCTCGGTGCCGATCAAAGCGATGCCCGCCTCATACGTGTCCTCGATGAGGTAATCGTGCCGCGCGCGCCTGTTCTGCGCAATTTGCTTCTGTTCTGCTTGGCGCTTTTTGTCCATCGAGAATTACAGCCCCAGTTCCCCGCTAATCCCCTGCATGGCTTCGAGCCCCAGCTCAATGAACCTATGAAGATCCATGCCGAAATCAGAGCACGCCCTGATAGTCTCCCTGTTAGCCCCCCGGGCGAAGGATTTCTCCCCCATCCTGTGCACGATGAAATCGGCATCGATGCCTGAGAGTTTCTTCGAAGGAGAAACGAGCGCGCCGGCGACGATCAGCCCTGTCAGCGGGTCTGCGGCGTAGAGGACCTTGTCCATGAGAGTCTCGCGTGGGATGCCGTGCACGTGGTTGTGAGCCTCAACGGCGCGCGCGATCTCCTCGTCATATCCGAACTCGCGCGCAATCTGACCCGACAGCAAGCTGTGCCGCTCCGGGTCGCTCTTTGTTTCCTCGTAATCTATGTCGTGAAGCAAACCGGCGGCTCCCCATCTGTCCACATCCTGACCGAGTTCCTCCGCTATGCGCCTCATCACGGCCTCAACGGCTAGGATGTGCTTGAAAAGGTTCTTCGTGGGCACCCTCTTTTCCACTTCCAGCAAGAGCTCGTCACGAGTCATGTCACATTCACTCCCTCTCTACCGAAACACCGCCGCGAAGACCAGCGCGACTATGCTCATCAACTTGATAAGGATATTGATGGACGGACCCGCAGCGTCTTTGCAGGGATCCCCAACTGTGTCGCCGATGACGGCCGCGGCATGCACGCCTGTGCCCTTGCCCCCGAGGTGTCCGGCTTCAATGTATTTCTTCGCGTTGTCCCAAGCCCCTCCCGCGTTGGCGAGCGTGAGCGCCAGCAGCACTCCCGCCACAGTGCTTCCTGCCAAAAGTCCCGCTAAGGCACCCTTCCCGAGGAGGAAACCGACCGCGAGCGGGGCGGCTACCGCCAACAACCCTGGAGCGATCATCTGGCGCAGCGCCCCGACAGTAGCGATATCTACGCAGCGAGCATAGTCGGGGGGCGCCTTGCCTTCCACCAATCCCTCAATGTCTTTGAACTGCCGTCTTACCTCTTGAACCATGTGAAGCGCCGTCACGCCGACGGCCTCCATAGTGAGGGCGGAAAAGAAGAAGGGGAGCATGGCTCCGAGGAGGACGCCCACCATCACTTCGGGGCGCATCAAGTCGATAGTCTCCAGACCCGATGCCTGCGAGAAAGCCGCGAAGAGCGCCAAGGCCGTTAAGGCGGCCGAGCCGATGGCGAGACCTTTCCCGAGAGCCGCGGTGGTGTTTCCAAGCGAATCAAGCGTATCGGTTGTCTCCCTGACCTCGGCGGGCTGATTCGTCATCTGCGCGATGCCGCCGGCGTTGTCGGCGATGGGCCCGTAGGCGTCCACGGCGACGGTCATGCCGGTAGTCGCAAGCATCCCCACCGCGGCGAGCGCCACCCCATAGAGCCCCCCGAACCCGCTGGATTGGCCGAAGCGATAAGCGACCAAGATCGCCCCGCCCATCAAGAGGACGGCTATGGCTGAAGATTTCATCCCGATGGCAAGCCCTTCGATGACGTTGGTCGCGGCTCCGCTACGAGAAGACTCGGCGATCTTCCTGACCGATTTGAAGTCCGGGGAAGTATACAGCTCCGATAGAAGACCGATAGCGGCCCCCGAAACAACGCCCGCTATCACGGGAAAGAACATGTCGAAGCCGCCTGTAGCCAACCGGATGACCACGAAAGATGCCGCAAGGGTCAACACGCTCGATACGAGGGACCCCATACGCAAGCTTCTGGCAGGGTCGCGACTGCTTTTTCTGACGGCCGCTATGCTGATCATGGATGCCAGGGCCCCAACAGCAGCGATGAGCAAAGGCAGCACAACCGCCGCCCTGGATATCGCGGGGTCAGGCATCAAAACGCCCAAGGCCATGGCCGCGACCACAGATCCCACAAAAGACTCGAAGAGGTCCGCTCCCATTCCGGCGACATCCCCGACGTTGTCTCCCACGTTGTCGGCAATGACGGCGGGGTTCCGGGGATCGTCTTCCGGAATTCCGGCTTCAACTTTCCCGACGATATCGGCCCCGATATCTGCCGCCTTCGTGTAGATCCCCCCGCCCACGCGAGCAAACAGGGCTATGGAACTGGCCCCAAAAGCGAACCCATTGACGACGCCAAACGTATGGGGATCGCTAACATCGGCGAACAACCAGTACACGAGTCCGAGGCCGAGAAGCCCCAACCCCACAACGGTCATCCCCATTATTGCTCCGCCGGAAAAGGCCACTCGCAACGCAGGGGCAGCGCCTGTTCGCGCCTCGTTTGTGGTCCTGACGTTGGCTTTGGTTGCCGTTCGCATACCGATGTAGCCGGCGAGCGCAGACGTCATAGAGCCCAAAACAAAAGCGATGGCAGTCTCAGGCCTGACTATATGGGCAGGAGTGTAGTACCCCGCGACAACTATGGCTAACGATACGACAAGTACGAAGGCGAATAACGTAATGTATTCTCTTCGCATGAATGCCATGGCGCCGGTCTCGATGGCGCTCGCCACTTTCTGCATCTCGGGGCTCCCGGGATCGACCGAAAGCACTTTTTTGCGAAGATAGATTGTGAAAAGTAGCGCTATGGCGCCCGCGATTGGCGCGGCCACTGTCCACTTGAGATCAACCACCGGTAAAGCCCCCTTTTCGCCGGTCACGCGGCAACGTAGCAACGCGCTAAGCGAATAAATGATGCTGCACCCCGAATACCACTCCCGGGATGCAGCGACTACTTCTTGAGTGGCTGACGGTACGGGTGATCGATCAGCGACGCACGATGGTCAAACCGATGGATGTCACCACGAAGGCAATCGCCAGGTAAACGGTGATTTTGGCCAAAAGAGCTTCAAAGCCCTTTTTCCTGCGCGCGGCCGGTGGCCCTGCTTGGTCTCCGCCGCCGGCGATTCCCAAGCCCGCGCTTCTTTCGGGCTGCAACATGACCGTAACGATCAGGCCAATGGTAATCAGCCAGTGGAACACCCTAAGTACTGTCTCCAAACGAGTCAACTCCTCCGCGGCGTGCCCAAAAAACCCTGCGTTCCGCCGATACCCGATTGTAAACCAGGTGACCCTATATAGTCCAGACAAAAGCGAGATCAGCGCGAAATCAAAGCGAGATCAGATGAAGGTGAGATTGGCGCCGTACGTCGCGCCGGGACCGATCTCCTCCTCTATGCGAATAAGCTGATTGTACTTGGCAACCCGTTCGCTCCTCGCGGGAGCCCCGGTCTTGATCTGCCCGCCCTGACATGCCACGGTAAAGTCCGCGATGAACGAGTCCTCTGTTTCCCCAGAGCGGTGGGACACGAGCCACCGGTAGCCGGCGCCCTTCGCGGTCTCGATGGCCTCCATGGTCTCGGTCAGCGTCCCAACCTGGTTCAACTTGATGAGCACCGAGTTGGCGGCACCCATGGCGATCCCCTTCTCAACACGTGAACGTTGAGTGACAAAAAGGTCGTCGCCGATCACCTGGATCTTGTCGCCTAGCACCTTGGTCATTAGCACCCAGCTCTCCCAGTCGTCCTCGGCAAGACCGTCCTCAATGCTCACGATCGGGAACGCCTTCACCCAGGCCTGGTACTTGGCGACCAGATCAGCCCCGTCACCTTCCCATCCTTCACCCGCCAACACGTATTTGTCGTCCTTGAAGAACTCGGACGCGGCGGCGTCTATGGCGAGGAAGCAATCGCGTCCCGGCGTGTACCCGCCTTTCTTTATCGCGGACGTGAGAAGCTCCAGAGCCTCTTCGTTCGATCGCAAGTTCGGCGCGAACCCGCCTTCATCGCCGACTGACGTGCTGAGCCCTTTCTTCTTGCAGACCGACTTGAGCGCTTGGTAGATTTCCACGCCCATCTGGGCTCCTTCGCTGAAGCTCTTGGCGCCGGCAGGCACAAGCATAAACTCCTGGATGTCCACGGTGTTGTCCGCGTGCTTGCCGCCATTCAGCACGTTCATGAAAGGCACAGGCAAGACGCAAGCCCTTATCCCTCCGAGATAGCGGTAAAGCGGCTGACCGGTTGACTGGGCCGCCGCCGATGCCACGGCCATGGACACCCCGACAGTGGCGTTCGCGCCAAGTCTCGACTTATTGGGCGTTCCATCGAGAGCGATCATGGCCCTGTCGACCTCCGCTTGGGCTGAGGCTTCCATTCCCATGATCTCGGGCCCGATGAGGTCCACGACGTTATTGACGGCTTTCCGCACTCCTTTGCCGCCGAAATCCTTGTCGCCGTCGCGAAGCTCTAAGGCCTCGTAAGTGCCCGTCGAGGCTCCCGAGGGAACCATCCCCCGGCCAAACGATCCGTCGCTTAGCAGCACGTCTGCCTCAAGGGTCGGATTCCCGCGCGAGTCTAGGATCTGGCGCGCTTTCACATCAATGATTTCAGCCATGGGACATAACCTCCAGCGGTGTCACTAGTAAACTATCTCTATCCATTTCGGGCGGCTTAACAAGGCCCATCAACTCCAGGACCGTCGGCGCCACGTCGGCCAGAAGACCGGGGCGAAGCGTCCTTCCCGCCTTATCGCCCACCAAGATGCAGGGGACGGGGTTATGCGAATGATACGTGTGAGCCCCGCTATCGTCCGGGCCCAGGCTTTCGACATTGCCGTGGTCGGCGATCACGAGCGCCACCCCTCCTGCACCGACGATAGCGTCAAGCAAACGCCCCAAGCACTCGTCCACAACTTCCAAGGCTTCTACGGCGGCCGAAAACACGCCCGTATGGCCTACCATGTCGGGGTTGGCGAAGTTCACCACGACCAGATCGTGTCGTGCCTCGTCGATCTTCTCGACCACAGCTTCCGTCAGTTCCCGGGCGCTCATGGCCGGCCGCTCGTCGTAGGTGACGCAACTTCTGGGGGAAGGGATCAAAAGCCTTTCTTCGCCCGGAAAAGGGGCGTCTTTCTTTCCGTTCATGAAGAAGGTGACGTGGGCGTATTTCTCCGTCTCGGCGGCCCGCAGTTGGGTTAGGCCGGCTTTGGAGACGACTTCGCCTAAGGTGTTGTCGAGCGTGAGCGGTTGGTAGGCGTAATGGCCGCCAAGGCCCTCTTCGTACTTCATCAGCCCGCAGAAGTACACATCCGGCTCCCGTCCCCTCGGAAATCCGGCGAAATCGACGTCGGTGAAGGCGTGAGACAGCTCTCTGGCCCTGTCCGCGCGGTAGTTGAAAAGAATGACCGAGTCATCCGGGCGGATCAAGCCTTCGTCGCCGGGGAGCACTTTGGTGGGCAGGACGAACTCGTCTGTTTCGCCCCGCTCGTACGACGCCTGAAGCGCCGCTCTCCAGTCGGAGGCCGTCGTGCCGTCTCCTTCGGTGTACAAGACCCACGCTTTGTGGACCCTTTCCCACCGCCTGTCCCGGTCCATCGGATAGAATCTCCCGGAAATAGACGCGATCTTCCCCGCGCCGAGGCGGACCATCTCTGTTTCCAAACGCTCGAGATACATCGCGGCAGAAGTTGGCGGGACGTCCCTGCCGTCCAGGAAAGCGTGGACGTAGACCTTACGTAGACCGCGCCGTCCGGCTAACTCCAACAACGCGTAGAGATGCTCTTCCAGGCTGTGGACCCCGCCGTCTGACAAAAGTCCCATAAGGTGAAGCGACGAGCCGTGCCGGAGCGCGTTCTCAACGGCCCCGAGAAGCGCCGGGTTCTCAAAAAAGCTGCCTTGGGCGATGGCCCGATTCAGAAGGACAACGTCCTGGTACACGATCCGGCCCGCCCCGATGTTGAGATGCCCTACGTTTGAATCGCCCATCTGGCCTTCCATGAGCCCGACCTCTTCGCCGGACGCGACAAGCGAGGTGAACGGGCACTGGTCTTCGAGACGTCTCATGACAGGCGTGGCCGCCTGCGTCGTGACGCCCGGATCCTTGCCGCCCAGACCCCAACCGTCAAGGATAATCAAGCCTACCGGCCTTTGTGCGGGCACAACGGACTTTTGTGACGACACGACGGGTCCCTGTGACGGCGCGGTCATGCCCCGAGTCCCGCGCCTTTTGCGTTGGGTCTGACCTTTCGCACCTCCGACACTATGCGAAGGTACTCAGCCGGATCGAGACTTGCCCCGCCGATGAGCGCTCCGTCAATCGTCTTCTTGGCCATGAATCCTCTTATGTTATTTGACTTGACGCTTCCACCGTAAAGGACACGGATGGACGACGCCGCGCCGCCTACCACTCTCCCCAAAGTCGCGCGGATGTGCTCGATGACCTCCTCAGCGTCGTTCGGGTTGGCCTCCTTGCCAGTCCCTATCGCCCAGACAGGCTCGTACGCGACAACGGCGGTGGCCGCCTCTCCCGATTCGACCGCGGCCAAGCCCCCCTCGACCATCCTGTCGCAAACAGAGAGCGTCTTGCCCGCTTCGCGTTCCTCGAGCGTTTCTCCGACGCAGAGGATCGGACGAAGACCCGCGTCCAGAGCCGCGCGCATCTTCTTGCCCACAACATCGTCGGTTTCTCCGAAGATGTGGCGCCTTTCAGAGTGTCCCACGATAACGTAGTCGCACCCGATATCCTTGATCATGGGCCCGGATATCTCGCCTGTGAAAGCGCCTTTCTTCTCCCACGACAGATTCTGCGCCCCGATGTGGACTTCGGTGCCCGCGGCCGCCGCCGACAGAGCGGCCAGACATGTGAAGGGCGGGCAGACTAAAAGCTCCGGCCACCCCTTTGGCGCTGCTTCATCAGTTAAAACCGGGTTTAGCGCCCCGAAAAACCCGAGCGCTTCTCCAACAGTCTTGTTCATCTTCCAGTTGGCCGCCACTAACGGCGTCCTCATCGGTAGAACCCCCTATCGCAAAGTTTCTTCTTTAAGGCACGCCACTCCGGGCAGGACTCGTCCCTCCAAGAACTCCAAAGACGCGCCGCCGCCTGTGGAAATATGCGAGATCGAACCGGCGAGACCGGACATCTCGACCGCCGCCATGGAGTCGCCCCCGCCGACGACGCTGAAGCCCTCCACGGACGCCACCGCCGCCGCCATTTCCATGCTGCCCCCCCGGAAGGCCTCGACCTCGAAGAAGCCGACAGGACCATTCCAGAAAACGGTCCGAGATTCCCTTATAGTCTTCGCGAAGGCTTTTCTGGTTTCAGGCCCGATGTCCAAGGCCATGAGGTCCGCGGGGATCTCGTCAACACGCGCGACGTGCGGCGGTACCCCCACTTCGGGTTTGGCAGCCACCACCACGTCGACAGGCAGGTGAATCGCCTTGTGAAGAGATTCGGCCTCTCGCATTATGTCGAGAGCGTCTGGGACCAAAGCGGGCTCGGCCAAAGAACGCCCAACCGCGTACCCTTTCGCCAGGAGGAACGTGTTGGCCATGCCGCCGCCTATCACTAGGGAATCAACTATCCCCAACAAATTGCGGAGCACTTTTAGTTTGTCGGATACCTTGGCCCCGCCGATGACGGCCACAAACGGCCTTTCGGGAGACTCCAGGAGCCTGCCGAGGGCGGCAAGCTCCTTCTGCATCAGCAATCCGGCGTAGGCGGGCAAAAAAGCGGCCACTCCCGCCGTCGAGGCGTGAGCCCTGTGCGCGGTCCCAAAAGCGTCGTTGACGTAAATCTCGCCCAAAGAGGCAAGCGCCTCGGAGAAGGCGGGATCGTTTTTCTCTTCCTCGGGGTGGAATCTGAGGTTTTCGAGCACCGTGACCTGCCCCGGTTCCATTCGCATAACCGCTTCCCTAACGTCATCACCGACGCAATCCGGAAGCTGCGAGACCTGTACGCCGAGAAGCCCGGACAGGCGTGCCGATACGGGTCCAAGTCGTAGTTCAGGCACAATTTGGGCCTTGGGGCGTCCCAAGTGGGACATAAGGATAACTTTCGCTCCCTGACCGGACAGATACCGGATAGTGGGCAACGACGCCCGGATTCTACTGTCATCCGCTACGGCCCCGTCTTTCATCGGGACGTTGAAATCTACTCTGACCAGACAACGCTTATCTTCGACGGGCGCGTTTGTGACGCCGGCTTTGGCCATTTCTTAAGCCTCCCCGTTTATCGTCGATGTCCATATGAGGTTTGGGCACATATGACGTGTGCGGTTCGGCGGCTATACGCCCTTCTCTCCGATAAGCTCGACCAGATTGACCAACCGCTCGCTGTAACCCCATTCGTTGTCGTACCACGCCACAACTTTGACAAGGTTCCCAAGTACGGTGGTTGACAAAGCGTCCACGACGGAGGAAAACCGGGTTCCCTTGAAATCGCTGGAGACAAGCGGCGCGTGAGTTATGCCGAGAATGCCCTTTAGCCGGCCCTTCGAGTAATCTTCCATGGCCTTGTTGACGGTCTCTACGGTCGCCGGCTTTGTCGTCTGCACCACCAGGTCCACCACGGAGACGGTCGGTGTTGGGACCCTGAAAGCCATCCCATTGAGCTTGCCTTTGAGTTCGGGAAGGACGAGGTTCACCGCCTTGGCGGCCCCTGTGGTTGTGGGAATGATGTTTTGACCGGCCGACCTGCCCCTGCGGAGATCCTTGTGCGGGAAGTCCAGTATAACCTGGTCATTGGTGTAGGCGTGGATGGTCGTCATCAACCCGGATTCGATTCCGAAGGCCTCGAGCAGCACCTTCGCCACGGGCGCAAGGCAGTTGGTCGTGCAAGAAGCGTTTGAGATGATGTTGTGTAACGCGGGATCGTACTTCTCGTCGTTGACGCCCATTACGATGGTGATGTCTTCGCCTTTAGCGGGCGCGGATATTACGACTTTCTTTGCTCCGGCCGCGAGATGCATTTTGGCTTTTTCGCCTTCTGTGAAACGCCCCGTGCACTCGAGCACCACATCCACTCCCAGTTCCTTCCACGGTAACTTGGAGGGGTCGCGCTCCGCGATAACCTTGATGAAGCGTCCGCCAACCTTGAAACCTTCGGGAGACACTTCGACGTCGTGGTCCAAAGTGCCGTAGTTTGAGTCGTACTTGAGGAGGTGGGCGAGAGTGCCGGGGTCGGTGAGGTCGTTCACCGCGACTATTTCGATGGAAGGGTGACTCTCCGCGATCCTGTAGAACCGCCTGCCAATGCTTCCGAACCCGTTGATCCCGAGCCTGACCATTTGGGTACCCCCTAAGATATTGTGATAGGTCAAATCTGCCAGCCGGTCTAATTATACCCCACTTGGCCGGGCGCGGGGCGGATCAGAGGTACAGAATCAGGCCCAGAACGCCGGCGAGCCCTAAGAGAAGCACTGGGTCGATCTTGAACACCAAGATACCTACTGCCGCCAGGACGGCCACCACGGCGGGAACGATCCCCGTCAGCGCGGGGCCCGCCACAGAGACGGCCGCGGACGCTATGAGGACGACAACAACAGGACGCACCCCTCCGAGCACATCGCGCACCACCGCGTTGGAGCCGTATCGCGCGAACAGCGCCCCAAGAAGACTCATGAGAATGAATGGAACGGCGATGACGCCCAAGGTCGCCGCGACGGAGCCGGCGGGCCCCGCTATCTTGAACCCGACGTACGTGGCCGCGTTTATGGCTATGGGGCCCGGCGTGGATTCAGAGATGGCGATGAGGTCCACAAACTCGGTTGCGCCGAGCCATCCGTGAGTGAGGACGACCTCTCTGTTGATGAGCGACATCATCGCGTACCCGCCGCCGAAACTGACGGCGCCTATCCGGAGAAAAGTCAGGAAAAGGTCCAGGACCATCACCGGCCCCTCCCTTCGGAGCTGCCTTCCGACTGGCTTTCTGGGTGACTTTCTGGTTCGCCCGCCGCGCCGCGCTTCGACCGGCGTGAAGCGGCGCCCACGGCCGCGCCCAGACCCATGGAGATGAGGATAACGTAGATGGGGCTCAACTTGAACCCGAAGACAAGTACCGCGGCGAGGACCAGGAACGCTACGTCTTTGCGGGTCGCAAGCGATATGCGGCCGACCGATACCAGGGCGCTTGCGATAAGGCCCAAAATGGCGGGTCTCATGCCGCGGAAGAAAGCGTCCAGCACCGGTAGCTCCCGGAACTGCCCCAGCAGACTCGCGACCAGAAGTATGACCAGAAAGGATGGCAAGGCGGAGCCTAAGACGGCGGATACCGCGCCCCTAGCCCCCATTATCTTGTTCCCTGTGAGACACGCCGTGTTAATTGCTATTGGGCCGGGCCCGCTTTGCGCCACCGCAAGAAGATCCACAAAATCCTGGTCAGAAAGCCAGCCCCTGTTCTCCACTATCTCTTTTTTGATGAGGGGAACCATTGCCCAACCCCCGCCGAAGGTGAAGGCGCCGATCTTGAGGAAACTCAGGAAAAGTTGAAAAGCCCCCCTTCCGGGCGGCTCCTTCTCTATCAATTCAATCTGAACCTCCGGTTATACCAGGTAATCTTTCAGCCTTTTGCTCCTCTGCGGGTGCCGCAGTTTCCGCAAAGCCTTGGCCTCGATCTGGCGGATCCGCTCGCGGGTGACGCCGAATTCGCGCCCGACCTCCTCAAGGGTGCGGGCCTTCCCGTCATCCAGACCGAAACGGAGCCGTAGCACCTTCTGCTCGCGGTCGTTCAAGGTATCCAAAACTTCCTCTATCTGTTCTTTGAGGAGCAGGAACGACGCGGCCTCGACAGGCGCCGGCGCTTCCTCGTCCTCTATGAAATCTCCCAAATGGCTGTCTTCTTCCTCACCGATGGGCGTTTCCAAGGAGACGGGCTCCTGCGCGATCTTCAAGATCTCCCTCACCTTGTCAGGCGTTATCCCCATCTCGTCGGCGACTTCCTCAGGAGTAGGTTCCCTGCCCAACTCCTGGATCAGATGCCTGGAAGTGCGGATCAATTTGTTAATGGTTTCGACCATGTGAACCGGGATCCTGATGGTTCTGGCCTGGTCGGCTATGGCGCGAGTGATGGCTTGTCTGATCCACCACGTAGCGTAAGTGGAGAGCTTGAAACCTTTCCTGTAGTCGAACTTCTCGACTGCCTTGATGAGCCCCATGTTTCCCTCTTGAATCAGATCCAGGAACTGCATGCCCCTGCCTACATACCTTTTCGCGATGGAAACGACAAGGCGAAGGTTGGCCTCGATAAGCCTGCCCTTGGCCGACTTGTCCCCCATCTCCATGCGGAGCGCCAACTGGACTTCGTCGTCGGCCGTGAGAAGAGGGACCCTGCCGATCTCCTTGAGGTACATGCGAACGGGATCGTCCAACGCTACCCCTTCGGGGATGCTCAGGTCGATATCGGTCGCTTCCTCGGAACGCTCAGTTTCCGCCAACTCCTCGTCGGCCGGCTGCCTGTCCGCGCCACCAACGGGAGCCGAAAGCACCGCTGTCAGAAGACCGCTATTCCCGCCGGGCGCCCTTTCGTCTGAGGTCGCCCCGCTACCGGAATCGCCATCTTTGGCGTTCACAATCTCGATCCCCAATTCACCAAAATGCCTGTAAAGGTCGTCTATCTGGTGGGGATTCAGCTCCAGGTGGTCGAGGGCGTCAGCTATCTCGCCGTAGGTCAGAAAACCCTTCCTCTGACCTGACGACTCCAGCTTTTTGACGGCCTCAATGCCCGGCTGCAATTCCTTCAACAGTTTTCCCTCCTGGGGATCATTGCCCTGACTTCAGTTCCTTCAACAGCCTTCCGTATTGCTCCGTAACAGCCCGAAGCCTTTCCTTGTCCTTGTCACGCTCTGCCGCCGCTATGAGGTCGCACAGCTCGGCGAGCTTGAACTCCTTCATTCTTGCCACGCAGTCTTGAAGTATCCGCTTCGGCTCGTCTACCGGTCCAAACCTTGCACAGAGCTCGGATATCCACGTTAGGACTTCCTCGTCCTCATCGGGCGAAAGGGGCCCTTTCGAAAGACTCGAGAACGCTCTTCTACAGTTTTCGTCAGCCAAATCGTCAACCGTAATACTATTCGACATCGAATCGAGCAATCCTGGTTTTTCGACCAGACAACATATTATTCCTTCTTCTGCCTTTCGCCTAAGCGGAGGCACTTCTCGCGCCGCTGCCTTTGCCTCAACCTCTCGCTCTTCAGGGCGCGCTGCATCATAGCCATTCCGACGGTCGGCATAACCCGTAGTATCTCTACTTTCTGACTTTTTATGCCTCTTCTCTTGTTGCGCCTTGCGTCTGTAGGATTCGACGTCAGCCTCCATCGAATCCTTCCTTACGCCAAGGTCTCTGGATATCTCCTCAATATAGGCCGAAGATTCGAACCTGCTTTCGAGTCCCGCCAGGATAGGAACCATGGCGTCCTTCACCGAGGTCTTCCCTTCCGCCGATGTGATATTATGCATCGAACGGGTTTCCTCGTAGAGAAACTGGATGTCGGCCAGAGCCTCGTCGAATCTCTCGCTAAACTTGGCGGCACCATACTTTCTCAAGTACTCATCCGGATCCTTGGCATCCTTGTAAACGACAATGCTGGTACGCCCACCTGCCTCCCTGAAGACGTCGATGGTGCGGCGAGCTGCCCGCCTACCCGCCTCGTCTTGGTCGTAAATCAGGTATACCCTTTGCGCTAGAAGTAGCAAGGTCCGGGCCTGGTCGTTTGTTAGCGCCGTACCCATGCCCGCAACCGTATAATCTATTCCGTGCTGAAAGCATGTGATTACGTCCATGTAACCTTCAACGATGCAGGCTTTCTCGCCGGAACGAATGGCGGGCTTGGCCAAGTTTAGGGCGTAAAGCTCGCGGCCTTTCTTGAACAGCGGAGTTTCGGGGCTATTCAGGTACTTTGCCGGGTCATCGCCCAGGGCCCGGCCCCCGAACCCTATCAACGTGCCGCCGCTATCCCATATCGGGAACATAAGCCTGTTCCTAAACCGGTCGTAGAAGCCTCCGCCCTCCCTCTGTACTACGAGACCCGCCTTCTGCATGTCTCCGGGCTCAACGCCCGTTCTTCGCGAAGAAGTCGCAAGCGCCTCCCACTCGTCCAAGGCAAGCCCCAACCCGAAACGATCGATGATGGGCACGGTCAAGCCCCTTCTCTGAAGGTAAGCCATGGCTTCTTTGCCCTTTTGGGATCGTAGATTCTCATAGTACCTGTCCTGGGCATATTGAAGCGCCGCGATCAACGACTCGTTGCGTCGCCTGATGGACTCCCTTTCCGCCGCTCCTTTGGGAGGGATCAACCTCACTCCCGCCCTGTCCGCAAGGAGCTTCAAAGCTTCCTGAAAGGTCAACCCGTCCTTCTTCATCAAGAACGTGAACACGTTCCCGCCCGTGTTGCACCCGAAGCAGTAGAAAAGCTGCCTCTCTGGGTCGACGCTAAACGAGGGGGTTTTTTCGGCATGAAACGGGCAAAGACCGGTATAGCTTCTGCCCGTCTTCTTCAGTTTCACATATTCCGAGATGACGGCCACGATGTCGGTCTTGGTCCTGACTTCCTCCGCCTGATCGCCGTAGTAACCCTTTTGCATTCGCTACTCTTCATCCACCTTCCGGTCCCCGTCCGGTATAGGTTCGACGGAGCGGCTCCTACACCTTCGTGGGCGTCTGTCAAAAGCAAACGGAGGGGTTTTTGTACCTTCGCGGACGTCTGTCAAAAGCAAACGGATGGGCTTCTGCACCTTCGTGGGCGTCTGTCGAAAACAGATAGATAGATTTCCGCTAAGTACCCTAAAATAGCACTTACAACGGATGTAAGTACCGTATTGCGGTAGATAGGTTCAATGGCTCTCTGATGGCCCGCGATCAGATGCGGCAGAATGCCTGATCGTCGGGTTCGAGAGGATTTTTCGTATCGCCTCGGGCCGTATTTCCGGCATTTGATGCCTTCCAAGCCCCCAAATGGAGGCTTAGGATGATCAGGTGCCTCCGCCCGGCCATCGCAAGCCTGTTGCCCATTGGCAACTACGGCCAGACGGTACTTAGAACCGTTTTATCTGCTGAAATCCTATAGGGTCGACGAAAGTAAGTACCACATAACGGTACTTACCTTCCAAGCGCGTTCCAAGCTGTAGATTACGGTGCGGCGGAGCCGCCAGTCCGGAAGAGTGAGGGCCACCCTTCCGGAATAGCAGAGCCACCATTCCGGCATTAGAGCCAGTTGCTTGCCGGAGTGGTCTTTAGGATCCGGACAAACCGTACTTCTCCCTCATTGAGGGCGTATCGCCCTGGTTTTTGATCTCTATCACGTAAGAGTCGTAGACAATGCGGTCGAGGATGGCGTCTGCCAGCGTTTCTTCGGAAATACGCTGGTGCCAACCGGCGGGCGCAAACTGCGAACAGAAGATTGTGGACGCTGTTTTGTGCCTGCGGTGTACGAGTTCGTAGACAAACCGAGACTCTTCGTTAGTAAGTTTTATGAGCATCCAGTCATCGAGTATCAGCAGGTTGACCTTTGTGTAGTCCTTGTAGGCCTTCGATAGAGTCCCAGTCCCGGCTGCTACTTTGAGGTCTTCCAGGAGCGCCGGCATTCGGACAAAACGTACAGTGTAGGATTGCTTACACGCCTCCATGCCCAAAGCACACCCTAGATAGGACTTCCCGGAGCCAGCCGCCCCCATGATGATCACGTTGCGGCAGTCGGAGATGTAGTTGCAGTCTCCCAGCTTCAGGATCTGGGCTCGGTTCAGCTCACGTCTCGGAGAGAAGTCAATGTCTCCGAAATACACCTATAACTAATCGAATCTAACATTCACAATAAAACACTTAAGACAGTTGTTCTTCCTAC
>CAZMEF010000022.1:0-1715 GCA_964565305.1 uncultured Eubacteriales bacterium
GTTGCTGCTGGCAGACGTCGACCTTCTTCCGCTAGACAAGCTGCTGTACGTTCTAATCGCGAGCATTGGCCCAACCACTATCAAAGAGCTTTCGCGACGCCTGACCGCGCCCTTGTCAACGGTTTCGACAGCATGCAATCGCCTTTCTCGTCAGGGCTGGCTTTACAAAGTTCGTTCGGGCCATAACGTCAGCCCGGTAATTACCGTTCCGTTCGCGGTGCAAGAGCAGATGATAGCGGATTATCACGTGCGATTAGCCGCAGCTAGATACAAAGGAGAGTTCATGATGCGGACATGGGCGGACCTGCTCATACCGTCAGACACCTTCGTCGACGGGGCAAGACCAGCGTTCCTGAAGCGGCCTGACACGGGCGAGCCTCTCGAACTGGATAGGTTCTACCCGGGACTGAAGCTGGGACTGGAGTATCACGGTCCTCAGCACTTTGGACCGACTCACTCGTATCCGAGCATTAAGGATTTCAATGAACGAAGAATGCGTGATTGCCTGAAGCGTTCCCTCTGCGAAGACGCGGGAGTCAAACTCGTGGTCTTTGTTGCGCAGGATTTGACCCTCGGGCGCGCGCACGAGCTGCTATCCAAGCACGCTGTAGTGAGACAGATCGACCCGGAAGGGCCCTACTGCAGAGTCTTGGAGCAGGACTGCATTAGATACGCATCTCTTCTCGAACAGGCGGTCGGTCAAGACCAATCGCACTAGCGTAACCGGGGGGACGGACGGTTCGAGAGCCTAGTGCCCCCTAACAGGGCGATCAGAGCGATTGCGAACCTGAAGCGTTGCCTTCATCTTTTCAGTCCACTCAGGATCCGCCCTTCGCAGCCTTTCCTTTTGAAGGTTCTGGATAAGGATCCAGCGCACGTCTTCGTCAGTAGAAGCAGCCCACTTTTCGAAAAGTGGTTTGCCGGCTTCCGGATACGCGGCGATAGCCACACTCCAGCAATAGGCCATTCCCTTGCGAAGAACCCGGTAGTCCTCGCTTTTTCTTGCGGCGGGATCCTTAGTGGCGACGACCGAAATCGAAGCGGTGATCCGGTCCAAAATCGCAAGCACGCGCGCTGCGTGCTCCTTGTTTTTCAGCAGCCGCGGTTCACACAGGGCTGCCGCGGCGGCGCGCCGCTCAAATTCGTTGCCATCAGCCCACTCCTCCATGAAGTCCAAGAGGTCCTCCATGTTCCGTTCCCCGAAAAACTGAAGCGCCATCGCGACCGCTTCGCGTGTGCGCCACCGGGGATCCGAAGCAAGCCTCCGCAAGGTGTCCAAATAAGATGTCCTTCCTTCGGAAAGAAGCCTTCCCAGCCCAACGGCTCCGCAGCAGTGCAGAAACTCTTCGGGCGTGTTCACAGGAGCGATATCAGCAGTAAAGGATAGGAGGTGGAGGAACTGGTCCTCGCTGCCCAGTTCTGCGACGGCGCTCATCAGCTCCAGATTCCCCCTGGGACCGGGCAGACCCGATTCCGCTCGAAGATACTCATCCCATACGGAGGGAGCTTGGCTGCCTTTTCTGATGTCGCTGAGGGCACCGATATAGGATTTCACTTTAGTCATGAACTCGACCCCTCTCCCCAGAAGCGCTCTTTTCCCCTCGTCCAAACCCCAATAGCCCAGAAATAGCCCAGACGCCGTGCCCAGTCTACCATCCCCCGCGCGAAGTAGGGAATCATATCCTTTGGAGCGAACACTGTAACTCAGCAATCCA
>CAZMEF010000022.1:1725-14706 GCA_964565305.1 uncultured Eubacteriales bacterium
GTTGCGAGCCTGGCAGAAGACGGCGCATACCGGCACCAGACCACGCGTGAAGGGGGTACGGCTTCAATGGACTTCTCGTCACTTATCTGGGTGTTTTTCTTGTTATCCGCGATACTGCCCGTTTTCCACCGGAAGCGGCTGGAAACGATGCGAATTACCATGATGCGCAGTTTTGAGAAGAAACGGGGATCGCGGCTCATCACACTCATCCACAGACAAGAATCCATAAGCTTCCTCGGTCTGGCGTTGTCCCGCTACATTAACATTGAAGACTCGGAACAAGTGCTGAGGGCCATAAGACTGACGCCGGAGGATATGCCTATCGATCTGATCCTGCATACCCCGGGAGGTCTGGTACTCGCGTCGGAACAGATCGCGCGAGCTCTGCTTCGTCGCAGCGCCAAAGTGACGGTATTCGTTCCCCATTACGCTATGTCCGGAGGTTCTTTGATCGCTCTTGCCGCGGATGAGATCGTCATGGACCCAAACGCCGTTCTCGGCCCGGTCGACCCGCAGATCGGCAAGTGGGCTGCCTCCTCGATCCTCCGCGTGCTAAAAGAGAAGGAACGCAAGGATATCGACGATGAAACGCTCATCCTCGCCGACATGGCGGAAAAGGCAGTAAGGCAGCTGACCCAAAGCGTGTTTGACATGCTGTCCCAGCGGATGGACCCTGAAGCTGCCCACGATCTTGCGGACAAACTGACTTCCGGGCACTGGACGCACGATTTCCCGCTAACATGCGAACAACTGGCAAGCCTGGGGTTTCCCCAAGTGTGCGGCGATATGCCGAAGGAAATCTACCGCTTGATGGACCTATACCCTCAGCCTCAGCAAAGCCGACCGTCGGTTCAATACGTACCGGTGCCCTATCGTGGCGATCATGAGCGCAAAGAGAAGTGACGAGGCAACGAGCGGTTGCTCGGTGCGTGCTCAATCCGGCTTCGCGAACGCCCGCAAGATGGACTCCATGACCTGTTCAAGCGTCTTGCCATCAGAATCTTTGTCGGCCCGGTAGGATGCGATGGACAGAGCGGCCGCCTTGCCGCATGCCAGCATAACGGAAAGGGCTCTGCCCAGCTCCTCCCCAGTTAATCCGCCGGGAGACGGCAAGCCCGCGGCAGGGGCGGCGCCGGGGTCCAGTATGTCCAAGTCCACGTGAACGCAGATTACGTCGACCCCACTTTTAAGCCTGGACATGTCCCGACGTAGACCCTGGGTCAACCCCCGGAGATCGTCTTCGCGGACCAACATGATCCCGTCTTGGCCGATAGCTTCTCTTTCGAGATCATCCAGGTCCCGCATCCCGGCCATCAAAATATCCTGATACGAGATCGGGGCGGCCATTCCGCTCCGTCTTCGCAAGCGTGGCAGGCACTTTCCCGCCGCTACGGCGACGGGCATGCCTCCGAGCATCCCCGAAGGACTGGTATCGGGCGTATTGTAGTCCCCGTGGGCGTCAACATAGACGAAGCCGGCGCTAGAAGAGGGCAACGCGCCGCTTTGTAGCCCACCCAAGACTCCCAGCAAACCGTTACAGTCGGCGAGAAGCGCCAAGACAAAAGACCCTTCTTGCCTGGCCCGCGCGACCAGTCTCGAAAGATGACCGTTTGCCAAGGCGACCCGGTTCCAACCTCCGTACTCGTTTTCCTCTTCACGGCTCAACTGAACTGCCCACGGTTCGAGTACGACGTGCCCCAAGGCCTCAAGTTCTTGGACGAGCCCTGCCTTCAAGAGGGCCTCCGGACCCGACGCCCCTCCGGTACCCTTCCCCTCTGTGTTGTAAGAAAGCGTGATAGGTCTGATGTTCACATTCCGCGCCCCGATTCTATTTGGTTTGGCGCCCCGCCCCATTGAAGTTGGCGCCCTGGCACCGCCGGCACTTCTCTTGGCATGATTCCTGATCCCTGACCACCAGTCCTGCCTACCCGCTGCCTCTTGTCGGGGGCCTGTCGCCGATCGTCGCTTCCTATACGAACCTGTGCATCTGACCCTCCCTGACGGGGCGAGCCTGCTATACTAGTTCTGTACTTGAAGTGGCAGCCACAGACCGCAGGGCTTTGTCTAGCCAGAGCTGTGCCGTGGCCACCAATGACCGGACTTCACCAACCGGGAGGATAACATGGATAGCGCTGGTAACGCCGGCAAAGCGGGCGACAGGGTCAGCACACTGCTGTCGGTCGCCGTAGGTGATGCTCTGGGAGTCCCCGTCGAGTTCCAAAGCCGGGAGTATCTCAGGGGGAAACCCATCACCGGGATGGTCGGTTTTGGAAGCCACAGGCAGCCGCCGGGAACATGGTCCGATGACACGTCTATGACGCTATGCGGTGCGGAAAGTCTGCTTAGGGGATTCGATCTCGAGGATATGGGACACCGGTTCGTTCGCTGGCTCGATGAAGGGTATTGGACGGCTCACGGAAGAGTTTTCGATGTCGGCGGAACGACCGGAGACGCGATCAGGCGACTTAAGAACGGTTTTTCGCCAGAGAAGTCCGGCGGCGCGTCCGAATTCGACAACGGCAACGGGTCTTTGATGAGGATTCTCCCTGTGGCCGCCTACTTCGCCCGCGATCCGGTAGAGGAGATGCTGGACGCGCTACACAAAGCATCCGCGATAACCCATGCCCATCCGCGTTCCATGATGGCGTGCGGGCTTTACGGGCTTGTGGCTCGGGGGTTGTTGGAGGAAATGACGCCGGCCACCGCCTATGCCAAGGCTTGCGAACAGGGCAAAGAAGCCTATGCCAATGGGCTCACCGCAAATGGCATGGCAAAACCGGCCGGCGAAATCCATCACTTCGCCCGATTTCTCTCAGGCGACCTCGCCGACGCCGCGGAACGGTCGATAAAATCTGATGGTTACGTGGTACACACCCTAGAAGCTTCTGTGTGGTGCCTCTTAACGACAGATACCTTCTGCTCCGCTGTACAGAAAGCCGTCAACCTCGGGGAGGACACGGACACCACGGGAGCGGTAGCGGCAGGCTTGGCGGGCTTATACTACCGACAAAAGGGAATTCCCCCTGCCTGGCTTGACGCGCTTGCCCGCCGCGATGATATAGCTGATCTTGAGAGCCGGTTTCAGATGTTGATCTGACTTGATCTACGCCCGCAACCAATCTAGGAGGTGCCTCATGAAAGAGATCACTTACTTCTACCTAACCCGGTGCCCTTACTGCCGGAAAGCTGACCGGCTGATCGAAGAGTTGACGGCCGAGAACCCGGAGTTTGCCGGTATCAAGATCACCAAGATCGAAGAAACTCAAAACGCGGAGCTGGCCAACAGTTTCGATTACTATTACGTGCCCTGCCTTTGGATCGGCGACAAGAAACTGCACGAAGGGGCCGCCACAAAGGAACAGATTGAGAGAGTACTCCGGGCGGCGTTGGAGGACTAGGCGCGGCGCCTCCCTTCACGACACCCTCCGGGACGCGTCTCGTTCCCATTTCCCGCAGCGTCCGCCCCACCGCGCGCTGACCACGCCGTCTTTTCGGAGTTCGACGATCTCACATCTGTTCGGGCAGTCGTTACACTCAAAAGCCGTGGTGGAAAAACAAGCGTCGGCCACTTCGAAGCCGGAAAAGGCTGTGCGCTTTTCCGGGGCGACCGCCTCCTTTGCCAACATGGCGGCACCGATCGCCCCCATGATCCCCGGATTTGGCGGCACGATCACCTCGAGATCAAGGTGCTCGTCAAAGGCCCTGACCATGGCCTTGTTCAGCGCAACTCCGCCCTGGAAGATGACCGGGGACAAAACTTGTTTCCCTTTACCCACGTTGGATAGGTAGTTCCGCACTAACGCCTGGCAAAGGCCGTAGAGTATATCCGGGGTTCCAAACCCCATCTGCTGCTTGTGAACCATGTCCGATTCGGCGAATACAGCGCACCGCCCCGCGATCCTGACGGCAACTTTGGAGCGTAGCGCTTGGTCCGCCAGCTCCTCTATGGAAATCCCGATCCGGGTTGCCTGCTGGTCCAGAAACGATCCTGTCCCCGCGGCGCACATGGTGTTCATGCCAAAATCAGTAACCACGCCGTTCCTTATGATGATCATCTTGGAATCCTGGCCGCCTATCTCCACGATCGTTCGGACCTCTGGCACGAGCCTTATCGCCGCGACGGCGTGCGCGGTGATCTCGTTCTTCACCGTATCGGCCCCGACCACCGCCCCGGCGAGCGCCCTTCCGCTTCCGGTAGTGCCGATGGCCGCTATCCGACATCTCGACGGCACCAGGCCCTTGAGCCGCGCCAAACCTTCCTGAACGGCGTCGACAGGCCTGCCCTTCGTCCTAAGATAGATGTCGGAAACCACCTCCATCCCCTCATCGAGCAGGACGAGATCTGTGCTGACGGAGCCCACGTCTATCCCCAGATACATGGCTTTCATAAGAACCGGCCCCCTTGGCTTAGCGCGGGCCGCGGTGATCCTGTAACGACTTCGCCCGCGCTTCGTCGAGCCCGAAGCATATCCACAAACGCCTCAAGCCTGGTCCGCATGCCCGCCTCTCCTGTTTGCTCATCCAAAAAGAACGACAGAACGGGGATCGAATACTCCCGTGACACTTGCGCCAACACGGCCTTCGCGACTATCTCGGGAATGCAAGTGAAGGGTGCCAGCTGAATAACTCCGTCAACTCCGCGGTTCGCGTAGATGATCGTGTTACCCACAGAATCTCGCCCGTGACCCCCCACCATTTCCGGGAGATACTTGGATGCCGCCCTCTTGGCGCTAATCCCGCCGTCCTCGACCACCACGTTTCCCATTATCCAGCTGGTCAGATACATGGATTTGTGGACTTCCGCACTTAACTCCCCGAGCACCCGCTCAATGTAAAGGTTGGACGCGGGCTCCAAAAGGACGTAGATCTCCCCCACTATGCCGACTTTGACCGGGGTTACTCCCTCTGCGCGGGGTGTGGACTTAACCAGCCTGAGCGCTTCGGCTTCCGCCTCGCGGATTCTCTTCACGCCCCGGGTGGCTCCCGAACCCATAGCGCCGCCCGCCGCCTCAACGACCATCGCGACGCCGCTGCGATATCTCGATTCAGCCTCTCCCCGGATCCGTTCAACCGGCGCCACCTTGCGCAAAGCGATTTCCAACCGGTCAAGCGCCCGCAACTCCACATAGACCCTGTACAGAAGGCCCGCAATACCGGGCCCGGAAAGACGGCTTCTGTTCAGGAATTTGATCTTCTGAAGGGTGTCTCTCATGTGGCTCATCGGGGGCTCCAAGACTACCATTTGAACATCGTATCCCAGGCTTCGCAGGATCTTCTCTTGCACCGCCGTGTAATATCCGGCGCGGCAGGGCCCGACTCCTCCGGAAGCGACTATGGTATTCGCGCCCCGCTGAAGTCCCTCCAAGTATGTGCCCAAGGTTATCTTCAACGGCAGGCAAGCGAACTCGGGCGCGTATTTTGTGCCCAAGTTGTACGTGCGTTCGGTCGGTTCGTCAGGAAAAACTATCTCGTTCCCCATCTCCAGCAACAGGTGCGAAATGGGGTGCACAGCCTGCCCCATGTGGGGAAAAGTCACTTTCAGCATGGTAATCCAGACCTCCAAGACCTATGTGGTCCCTAGAAGTCCTCGTCAACATGTCAACGAAGGCTTCCAGTCGCGTTATCACCCCGGCTTCGCCGGTGCATTCGTCCACCGTCACAGTGAGATAGGGGACGCCCTTTTCTGCCGCCCGAAGTTCAACCATTTTGTCGACGATCGCGTCGGGCCCGCACCCGAACGCCATGAGGTGTACGATGCCATCGACAGAACGCGTTTCACACCAACGGTAGCCCGCCTTGACCATGCGGTCGCTATAGTACCAAAACACCTGCTTGCTAAACTGATCGCCGGCCCCGCTCATTCCAGACTCGGGGATGTCCGATGCCCTGGTCACTCTTACTCCCATGGCACGCAACTTGTTCACAAGCCCCATGCTCGCGTAGGCGTCCTCGACCAGATACGGATACCCGATCACTCCTATCAAGGGCACGCTCAGGTCGGTGCGCGGCGTTTCGGAACCGAGACGAATCACGCCCGGATCCGGACGCTTTTCGGAATCGTAATCCCGGGTTCTGGCCAGTTGCCTGAAAGTGTCAAACGCGGCGGCGCCTAACCAGAGCGGACCACGGTGGCACAGGCCCTTAACCGACCGCAGCAAGGAGAGAAAAACCCTTCGAGGCCCGGCGCGAAGATCAACTCGGGGGCTAACCATGGGGATGTCGAGGGCGATAGATGATCTCACCATGTCGGGCATCCCTAGGAATTTCGGGCAAAACACCGTCAGCCCCGAGACGTTCACCATTCTCGGTAGGAACACCGCGTCTACGCGACCGATTAGGCTTTTCACCTGGCCGTGGATCATCTTTACGGGGAGGCAGGCCTCGTTGACGGCGCACTCAATTCCGGCTTCAATCACATCTTTGTTTGTCGGGCCCGAGTAAAGCAGTTGGATGCCCGCATTTGATAAAAACGTTTCCCAGAGGCGCGAAAACCCAAAGAAGCGCAATGATTCGGGAATGCCCACTAAAGCCGCGTCGCTCAACAAAACCATCTCCCTTGCCGGCGATCAGACGCTCGCACCCGGGAGACGCGGTGCCCGGGAATGTGATCCCAAATTGTTGTTCTACTTTCACTTCGGGTACCGAAATTCCTTCTTTTCTTGTACGATCTGCCCAAATTACACCATGGATTGGAAAGGCGTAGTGCGTCGTTGCCGTTTGTCTGTTCGGGTGCTAAACTCATCTTTAGATGATTGCTTAATCGTGGAGGTGTTCGGCATGCACGGCAATCCGGCCGGCCAACGCGATGTCTGTGATACGTTCGAACTCTCTGGAAACGCCAGTGACGTCAATGGCTTGCGAAGCACGCTTGTCGATGTAGCGGGCCTATCGGAAGTCTTCAAGGTCCTGAGCGACGAAACCAGGACAGCTATCATCTACCTTCTGTCGCAGCAAGAGCTTTGCGTCTGCGAACTGGCGTCCGTTCTAGAAATGAGCCCGCCGGCCATCGCACACCACCTAAGGCTACTGAGGGCGTTCCGCCTCGTGCGTTACAGAAGGAGCGGTAAGATGGCTTACTACTCCCTTGACGACGAACATATATTGCACCTCATTCACGAAGCACAAGTTCACTACGCCGAGGATAAGTGAGACAGCCTCATGCCAGGCGCCAAATTGGGGGACCGGCGATGAAGGATACACCTCAGACTTCGGAATGCGCCCGCTGCGCGGCAGGGTCGGAATCGATACTGGGTGAGCGTGATCACCCAGGCTCTGACAACCATGATCATGCCCACGGCCACGATCATACCCACAGCCACGACCATTCGCACGGCGCGTCTGCGCCCCTGCCGCGGATCGTCGCCTCTTTCATCCTCTTGGCGGCCGGCATAGCGTTCAACAGGATCCTTAGGGACACCCCAGGCTCGTGGGCGGAGTACGCCGTGTTAGCGCCGGCATACCTCCTCGTTGGTTGGCCCGTCATCCGCGAGGCCTTCCGGGGCCTCCTTCGTCGCGAGTACTTCGATGAGAACGCGCTCATGACCATCGCCTCTTTGGGCGCGTTCGCGGTCGGGGAACTGCCGGAGGCGGCCGGAGTGATGGTGTTTTACGCCATCGGCGAGTACGTTCAGGGCCTTTCGGTCGCCCGGTCGAGGAGATCGATAGCATCTCTTCTGGATATCCGACCTGATCACGCTAACTTGAAAACTGAAGAAGGCATCAGCACGGTGGCCCCGGAACTGGTCAAGGTCGGTGACGTCATAGTCGTCAAACCGGGCGAACGCGTGCCTTTGGACGGGGAAGTCATGGAAGGCAACTCGTTTCTGGATACGTCGGCCTTGACAGGGGAATCCATTCCACGCGAAGCAGGGCCCGGGTCGAGTATTCTATCGGGAATGGTCAACGGCCGGAACCTCTTGACGGTCAGAGTCGTGAAGCCGTCCGATGAATCAACCGTCTCGCGAATCCTGCGGTTGGTGGAGGACGCGGCTGCCAAAAAAGCTCCGACAGAGAAGTTCATCACCACTTTCTCGCGCTACTACACTCCTTCCGTTGTGTTCGGTGCTATCGCTGTTGCGGTGCTCCCCCCTCTACTCGTAACAGGCCAGGTTTTTTCTCACTGGTTCTACCGGGCGCTCACCATGTTGGTCATCTCATGTCCTTGCGCTCTCGTGATCTCTATCCCTCTCGGGTACTTCGGAGGAATCGGGGGCGCCGCCAGAAACGGCGTGCTGATTAAGGGTTCCAACTATCTGGACGCCCTATCCTCTGCCCACACAGTCGTGTTTGATAAGACCGGGACTTTGACAAAAGGAGTGTTCAAAGTAACCCGCGTGATTCCGGCCGAAGGTTTCACCGCCGACCAGGTTCTTTCTTACGCTTCCGGGTCTGAAGCGTTCTCCAGCCATCCCATCGCGAACTCCATCCGGCAAGCCTATGTGCAGAAGACGGGCTTTGAGATCGGGGGACCGTGCCCGGGGGATCACGAAGGCGAGTGCATCCGCGACTACTCTGACAAAGCCGGGCAGGGCGTGAGCGCGACTGTTCACGGGAGACGAGTGCTCGCGGGAAAAGGCGGGCATTTGGAATCAGAAGGAGTGGTCGTCCCCCCTTGCGATGGGGTCGGAACCATCGTGCACGTCGCTGTGGAAGGTGCCTTCGCCGGGTGTATCACTATTTCCGATGAGCCGAAGGAAGACGCCAAAGAAGCGGTGACCGACCTCCGAACGCTCGGTGTCAAAAGGGTTGCCATGCTCACAGGCGATCAAGAACCGGTGGCAGCGAAGATCGCCGGTTACCTGGGGCTGGATGAATTCCACCACAGCCTGCTCCCCGAAGACAAGGTCAGAAAGCTTGAAGAGATCAAGGCCGGCCTGCCCAACCCAAAGGATAGATTAGTCTTCGTCGGCGACGGCATAAACGATGCTCCGGTGATCGCCAGGGCCGACGTCGGGGTGGCCATGGGGGGACTGGGCAGCGACGCCGCCATCGAAGCGGCAGATGTTGTCCTAATGGAAGACGCCCCCTCCAAACTTGCCACTGCGATACGGATCTCACGCTGGACTAGAAGAGTCGTCATGGAGAATATCGCCTTGGCTCTGGGCGTGAAGGGCATTTTCTTGGCTCTCGGGATATCCGGGATGGCGAACATTTGGGAAGCTGTGTTCGCCGACGTCGGCGTCGCGCTTCTGGCCATTGCAAACGCCACGCGAACGCTACGGTATCGAGGCAAGTAGCCCTACCATTTACACAGTCGGCCTCGCGCAGGCGCTTGACCCCTCTTGATGGACACAGTTATGCTGATCCTGTACTTGGTAAGAAGCAGCGGATGCCGCATGACGCTCTGACCACCGTACGCGATGCCCCGAAAGAGAAAGCACTTCTGCTCTTTCACTATGGGCCGAAAGAACCGAACGGAGAACAAAAGGGAGGAAAGACAAACCATGGACTGCACCGAAAACGCATACAAGATGCCCTTGATAGGCGACTACGCGCCTTCCTTCAAGGCAAAGACCACGCAAGGCGACATCTCGTTTCCAGAGGACTACAAGGGCAAGTGGGTGATCCTTTTCAGCCACCCCGCCGACTTCACGCCGGTCTGCACGACCGAGTTCATGACCTTCGCCAAGATGAACGATGAATTCAAGGCCCTAAACGTCGAGCTCATCGGCCTCTCGGTAGATTCGATCTACGCGCACATAGCATGGCTTCGTACCATCAAAGAGAAGATCAAGTACAAGGACATGGAGAACATGGAAGTGACCTTCCCCCTGATAGAAGACATAACCATGGAAGTCGCCAACAAGTTCGGCATGATCCAACCCAACCAATCCAACACCCAGGCCGTTAGGGCCGTGTTCGTCATCGATCCCGATTCAAAAGTCCGAGTCATCCTCTACTACCCGTTGTCCACCGGAAGAAACTTCGACGAGCTGAAGCGGATCATCCTAGCGCTCCAGAAGGCCGACGCGGAAGGCATCGCTACTCCCGCCGATTGGCGCCCCGGTGACGACGTTATCGTCCCGGCGCCGGGAACCTGCGGTACCGCAAAGGACCGCGTTGAATCACCTGATGAGGATAAGTACTGCCTCGATTGGTTCATGTGCTTCCGTAGGGAGAAGAAGTAAAGTAAGAGTCGCTCCGCGCGTTATGAAGAGGCCGTGGCGCATTCGCGCTGCGGCCTCATTCTCGTCAGAACTTCACTGCCGTGGTTTTTGCATCCTACACCCGCTTCGGCTTCTACCCCAGGTATCTGACGACATAAGCGGCCACGATCCTGGCGCCCTCTAGCAGGTCACTGATGGCGATATGTTCCCGGTTTGTGTGCATCAGACCCGGATCGCCGGGGCCCGTCATGGTCCCCAATATCCCGTTGCTGAGCGACCAATACGCGTTCCCCGCCGAAAGAGTCCCGGAAGGCTTCGCCGGGCGGCCCGATATGCCCCGGATGGTCTCGGACAAGAGCGCCACGGGGCCGGCAGAGGGGTCGACTTCAAGCGGGTCCCTGCTTTCGAAGACTTCAAACTCGGATATGCGATAATCGGAATCCCCGACATCCAGGGAAACGGCGCTCCGAAACCTTTCAACAGCGTCCTTCGCGGTACACGGCCCTACAAACCTGTAGTCGAAAGTTGCGGTGCAGGCGTCGGGGACCACGTTCGTTTTCTCTCCGCCTGTTATCGTGCCGACGTTTATGGAATCGGTTCCCATCAACGGGTGAACGTTCTTCGCCATGGAAAGCGCACGCCCGATGAGCTCCGTCATCTTCACTATGGCGTTGGCCCCCTTTTCCGGCGCGCCGCCGTGAGCTGACTTACCCTTCACCGTCACCTTTGTCCAGACTCTGCCCTTGTACGCCACGTTAACACCCCAGTTGCTGGGCTCCAAGAGAAGGTGGAAGTCGGGCGCCGGCCAACCCGCGTCTGCAAACCCCTTTTCCACTACATACTTCAACCCGAACTTGCCCGCCGTCTCATCGTCGTTCGTGGCAGATAGCATGAGATTGCCCTTCGGATGGAACCCGGCCTCCCTTAAGGCCTTGGTCACCGCTATCATGATGGCCAGAGAATGCTTCATATCCACTGTGCCCCTGCCCCACAAGGTCCCGTCACGGATCGCCGCCGCCCACGGGTCCATTTCCCACCCTTCCCCAGGCGCGATGACATCCATGTGGCCATCAAGCAGGAGCGTAGGCCCGGCCGAATCACTGCCACGCCAGAGCCCGACAACGTTGGGCTTCCCCTCTTTGCCCTCCATAACCCGCACATCTAGTCCCAGAGACTTCATGAGGGACTCTATTTCCGGGCAAATCTCCGAGTAATCGGCAGGCGGATTCGGCGTTCTCATCCTGACGAGCCGTTGTGTGAGACTAACCAGAAACCCTTCGTCTATTAGGAGGCTGTTGCCGAAACTAGGTTGACAGTTGCAAGCAAGGAACCCGCCGCGCGTATGAAATTGAGGAGAGCAATCGGCACCAGAAATGTGACACCGAAGGAACTGTCCCTTGTAGTCCCTCCCGGTTTCCTTTCGTATTGAGGGTGATCGCCTTGACCAGGCGTTTTATGTTGTAGGCGCTAAATGCCATGAGCGCCTGGATCTGCACATTCCGATTACCCCTCAGATTGGCTTTCTGCATTCCGCAGGTTGTTTTGAGTTCACCGAAGACCGGTTCCACCTGCCACTTTCTTTGTCGATACGACTTCTTCCCCGCTTCTGATTCCATGTGTTCCCTTACCTGATTGAGGATCTCGTCGTCCTGCGAATCTGTGATGGTCATGAATTTTGTGCATTTTACTTTGTGGTTGGGACACCCCACACACTCTCTGATATCGCTTATGTACTTAACGTGGCCGGCGGAATTTCTTTTGCTACGCCTGATCATTGACTTTCCCTGTGGGCACACCCATGTTCCCAGCCCCTCATCGTAACGGAATCCGGCGTCAAGTTTCTTCTTCCTTATATTTGTATAACTCGACCTGAACGGAATGTTGGCCTGTATACCACGCTTTGCTAGATACTCGAACACCCTTTTGATCCCGTAAGCCGAGTCAGCTACAAGTTCTTTCGGGTCTTTCCTGGTGATGAAATGATGTTTTTCCACCAACGGAGTAACCTGCTCGTTCTCATGCCCTGTTCCAGAGGTTGTGGTTACAGCCGTCACTATCCTTGACTTCCCATCTGCCACCGCTATGTGCACCTTGTGGGCTAGCATCGAACTTTCGCCCGGCCTCTTGACGAGTGTGGAATCCGGGTCCGTCGTTGACACCACCGTCTCGTTCGTGCGAGGCTTTCTCCCACGTCCCGATGTTTTTCCATCGCCCTTCCCGCCGTCACCCTTGGCGTTGTCATCCGCTGCAGGGTTTTCAGTCCAAAGTGCATCCAGGTATTCCTTTAGTGTCTGCTTGGGCTGTGGATATTGCTCTCGATTCACAAGTGATTTCCTCGACGCATTGGCCTTAAGTACCGTGGCGTCCATGAACATCTTCTCTCCATCGACCAGGTCTTTCTCGACACATCTTCGTACTATTTCGGCGAAGAATTTCTCGTATGTGTCCCGACCAAATCTGGCTCGCGCCTTTGAGAAGATACTGTGGTCGGGCGTGTCTTCATCTATGTCATAATTCAGAAACCACTTGAAAGCCAAGTTGTACTTGCACTCCTCGGCCAGCCTTCTTTCGCTGGATATTCCGTAGAAATACCCCAGCAAAGACATCTTGAAGATGACCACCGGATCTATTGAGGGTGCGCCACGGTCCGAGTAGAATGCCCTGACCAGATCCTTGATGAAGGAGAAGTCCACGGCAGACCTCACTTGTCGGAGAAAATGGTCTTCGCTAATGTGGCTATCTAAGTTGAACTGGTAGATTACCTTGAAAGCTGACGGCTTGTGATCCAGCATCCGCGCCATCTCCTGTCAGAAAGGCTCTATCAAGATCTTAGCTTAAAAACCTATTATCGTCGATCTTTCGGCAACAGCCTCCT
>CAZMEF010000023.1:0-6165 GCA_964565305.1 uncultured Eubacteriales bacterium
CTTTGATCACCAACAGAAGGTTAGCCACCAAAGAGAAAAGAGATAGGAAACGAGGCTTGAGGTAGGGAGGTAGGCTCGCCTGCCGAGCCGGTAATAAGTCCGCCCAGCTCCATCGCTTACTACCCCACCGCTTATTACTCCACTGTCTGTTCAGCTGCCTATTCCGCTGACTGCTTAGCTGACCACACTTCGCCTGGACAAAGTCTGCTCAGCAGACTTCGCCCCATCGTAGTTATCTTGGCGATACTTTGCCTGGACAAAGTCTGCACCGCAGAGTTCGCCCCATCGTAGTATCTTGGCCATACTTTGCCTGGACAGAGTCTGCCCCGCAGAGTTCGCTCCATCGTAGTTATCTTGGCGATACTTTGCCTGGACAAAGTCTGCTCAGCAGACTTCGCTCCATCGTAGTATCTTGGCGGTACTTTGCCTGGACAAAGTCCGCTCCGCGGAGTTCGCTCCACCGTAGTATCTTGGCGATACTTCGCCTGGACAAAGTCTGCTCGGCAGACTTCGCCCCATCGTAGTTACCTTGGCGGTACTTTGCCTGGACAAAGTCTACTCAGCAGACTTCGCCCCATCGTAGTTATCTTGGCGGTACTTTGCCTGGACAAAGTCTGCCCCGCGGAGTTCGCTCCACCGTAGTATCTTGGCGGTACTTTGCCTGGACAAAGTCTGCTCCACAGAGTTCGCAAAGTCTGGTCCGAAGAGTTCCCAAAGTCACCTCGGAAGGGGTTGACGTTGCAGTTACGCAGAGGTTTTGCGATTATGCGGGGGCGTGGGGTTACACAGCAGCGTTGCAGGTTTCCGCCACGCGACTGGCGAACGGGAGATCAGCGCCATTTAACAGGAGGTGCCCCGGTTGGAAAGTTTGCCCGCATCCGTCAGGTCGGTGATGGAGAACCTGGGTAGGGCGGGTTTTCAGGCTTTTCTTATCGGGGGTTCGGTGCGAGACACCCTCCTGGGCAGAACCCCGACCGACTACGACGTCGCCACCGATGCCGTCCCCCAGCAGGTTGCAGAGATATTTGCGGATACGGCGCCTACAGGGATCCGGTACGGAACGGTGACCGTGCGCGGCGAGCCGGATGTCGAGGTTACTACCTTTCGTTCTGATGGAGAGTATGTCGACGGCCGAAGGCCCGATAGCGTCCACTTCTCGAAGTCGCTACGCGAAGACGTCGCCCGGAGAGACTTCACGATCAATGCCCTCGCCATGACGGGCGCCGGAAAGGTTATAGATCTGGTAGACGGCATGCGTGACATTGAGGGAAGAGTCATCAGATGCGTCGGAGATCCCGTGGCAAGATTTCGCGAAGACGCTCTGCGAATGATGCGCGCGGTCCGATTGGAGTGCCAGATATCAGGCGCTATTGAGAACGCCACTCGCGACGCGATAAGGGCGACGTCTTCTTTTATCACGAACGTATCCTGGGAGCGTATTCGCGATGAACTCGTGAAGATACTCCTGACCGACAAAGCCGGGGCCGGTATAAGGTCGCTTAAAGAATGCGGGCTTTTGGTGCACATCATCCCGGAGCTAGAAGCTTGCGCTGAGGTTAACCAAAAAAACAAACATCACGATAGGTGCGTCTTCGATCACATAATAGATACCATTGACGCTACCCCGCCGCGCCGAAACGTCAGGCTTGCGGCGCTTCTACACGATGTGGGAAAGCCTTCGACGTTCAAGCTTGAAGACGGAGGACTGACCAGCTTCATCGGCCATCACATTAGAGGTGGCGAGATCGCCAGGGACGTGCTGACGCGACTTCGCTTCGATCACCACACTATCGACACCGTGTGTCTTTTGATCAGCGAGCACATGAGCGCCGTGCCATATCTTCGCGCGGCTCCGATCCAGCGCTTCATCAATGCCGTGGGAGTCCGGAACCTGCCCGACCTGTTTGATCTTCTTGAGGCGGACCTCAAGGCCACGAAACCTCCCCATGATTACAGTAGATTGAACAGCCTCAAAGAGGAAATTCAAAAGGCGCTTGAGCGCGGCGATCCCCTAGCCGTAAAGGATCTGGCCATCGATGGGACCACGCTGTTGGAGTGGGGAGTGGCGCCTGGCAAAGAAGTGGGTCAGATGCTGGAGGCGATGCTAGAGCGCGTCTACCTTCATCCCGGTCTGAACACTGTTTCAGGTCTGAGGCAGGTTTTCCTCGAACTGTGGCCTCCAAAGGATGTCGCGTCCCCTACGAAGAAATAGTCATCTGGCTCAAAAGCCCTATACCTGTTCCAAGTGTGGAAGGGGACTATCACATGCGACGTTTCACTTCGAGCGACATTCTTGACATGAAATGGGTCTCCGACCCGCAAATATCTCCGGATGGGTCACAGGCGCTCTTCACCATCAAAAAGGTAATTGAACAGGAAAAGAAGCACAAGTACCAGACCAACATATTTCTCGCGCGAGACGGCCACGTCACGCAGTTCACGTTCGGGCCCGCAAGCGATTCTTCCCCGAGATGGTCTCCGGACGGTTCAAGCGTGGCGTTTCTTTCGGATCGCGACAAGGAGAAGACACAGCTATATGTGATCCCGTCCACCGGCGGCGAGGCCGTGCGCGTAACCGCCAGAAAAGACGGGGTTGGGGAGCCGGTATGGTCGCCCGACGGCAAGAAGATCGCCTTTTCGGCCCTCTGCGACGAAGAGGGGGAAACCCAGGGCAACGCAGCGGCCGCCTCTGCGCGCGAAAGTGACGGCGGCGAGGGCCCGGCGCGAGATGGCGGGCAGAAATCTGACGTCCGCGTCATAACTCGCATCAGATACAAACTCAACGGCAAGGGGTTCCTTCCGGACAAGGCCGCCCAGGTCCTCGTCTTGGATGTGGAATCAGGGAAAATCGAGCAGCTGACACGCGGAGAATACGACTGCAGGGAGCCGCGATGGTCGCCTGATGGGCAGCAAATCGCGTTTGTATCCGCGCGTTTTGAGGGTTGTGACCTGACTTCCGTAAGGGATATTTACGTGGTGCCCGCGAAGGGCGGCGAAATACGCAAGATCACTTCGAGCGATCTGTCGCTCGCCAGCCCATCGTGGTCGCCCGACGGTAAGTCCATTGCGTTCTACGGCCACGACAATCGCAACAAAGGGGCCACAACGGCGGGGCTTTGCGTGGTCCCGGCAGCGGGAGGCGTCGTACGCTTTTTGACCAGGGAAGCCGAACTCGACGTTGCCCAGACGGCCGGCGGAGACATGGGGGGCAGCCCGATCGTCCCTCCCGCTTGGTCACCCGACGCCAAGGATGTGTTTTTCACCGCCTTGAGCCGGGGCCGCGCGCATCTTTACAGCGTCTCTGTGGAAAGTGGCACCATTAAGAAGCTGACGTGGGGAGATTCCACCGTATCCGGATGGTCTTTTTCGCCGGAAACCGGCGACTTTGTCGTCCACATCCAGACGCCTACGCTTATCGGCGACATGTTCGCGCTGACCCGCCCATCTTTGGCCTGTTCCGGACCGACCGGGTGGGATGCCTTTCCCCTGGAGACGTCGCCGGCACCGTTTGAGCTACAGGGTTCGGTTCCGCTGAACGTGAGGAGAGTGACATGCGTCAACGCCGGTGTGCTGTCTTCAAGGTCCCTTTCTGTTCCAGAGGAGTTTTCGGTGCCCTCTAGGGATGGGACCATGGTGCACGGCTGGATTATGCGTCCGCCGGGGCTGAAGGAAGGTGAAAAGTGTCCCGCCGCGCTTGAAATTCACGGGGGACCTACGTTTCGTACGGGTACGTCTTCTGTCACGAGTTTCAAC
Source organism: uncultured Eubacteriales bacterium (assembly GCA_964565305.1). Classification (GTDB taxonomy): domain Bacteria; phylum Bacillota; class Sulfobacillia; order Fermentithermobacillales; family Fermentithermobacillaceae; genus DULO01. The sequence goes on from CAZMEF010000023.1 coordinate 3,754, forward strand.
TTCTTGCCTCGCGCGGGTACGCCGTGGTTTACTGCAACCCCAGAGGAAGCACAGGATACGGTCAGGATTACACAACCGCCATCCGCCACGATTGGGGAGGCGTGGACTACGAGGATGTCATGGCGGCAGCGGGCCACGCGTCCTCATTGCCTTGGATCGATTCCGGGAGAATGGGGGTTCTCGGCGGCAGCTACGGGGGTTACATGACCAACTGGGTGATAACCCACACTGATCGCTTCAGGGCCGCGGTGGCCATGAGAAGTACGTGTAACAGGATGAGCCAGTTCGGGGCCAGCGACGCGGCGTTCACCAATGGCGAATGGGAGTTTGACGGCGATCCTTGGGATAACCCCAAGGCGTATCTGGACCGTTCACCTCTCATGTATGTGAGAAATGTGTCGACACCCATCCTTCTGATCCATTCTGAGCAAGATCTTAGATGCCCCATGGAACAAGCTGAGGAGTTTTTTACATCACTCAAGAAGACCGGAAAGACCGCCCTTCTAGTTCGGTTTCCCGAAGAGAACCACGAATTGTCGCGTTCCGGGCGACCACAACACAGGATAGAGCGGCTAGAGTATATTTTGGCGTGGTTTGACAGATATCTTTCGCCCGATGCCGCGTCCTATGAGCCGCGGCTGTCGCCCGATACCAAAACGGCTGTCACATTGCCCAAGGGTTTCTAGGCGGAGGTGCGGCTCCTGAAAAAAGACGATGTCACAGGGACCGACATATGGAGGCCCCATGAACCCACCCGGAGCGAACAGGCTATGGCCGATGCTCTTCGGAAGGCGGGGCTCAAGTTCAAGAAAGAGGTCCCCATCAAGGGGTTTACGGTGGATTTTCTGGTTGACGAGTGGCTCGTCATCGAGGTCGACGGGGAAAGCCACCTAACATCGGGACGCCAAAAAAAGGATCTGGCGCGCCAAAAGGCGCTCGAAGAATCCGGCTTCACCGTGTTGCGTGTGCCCGCTACCGATTTGTTCAGCCGTGGCAACGTGAATAGACTGATCAAGCAGGTCCGTGACATGGCCGCGTCGCCACCTCACCTTTCTCAGGGCGGCTTTTTGAACACGGCATATCGTGAACAGCTGGACGGCATCCGTAAGGCGCTCTTGCAGGGAGAAAAAGAGCGCAAGAAACGCGAAAGCATGGCCTTTGGACCTTCCCCCGGACAGACTGCGGGGGCAACTGAAGGTTTCAGCGAGCAAAGCCGGGAAGGCATCGCGGGGGAGAGAATGTCGGACTATTTTGGCAAGGACGCGGAGGACTTCGGCGCCTTGCTTGAGGATTACGATTGGCAAAAAGGTGAAGTTGCTTCCCGAGAACTGCCGCGGAAAGCCGGTTCCGGCGCGACGTGGCCGCGCAAGGTTCCGCCGAGAAGGAGGTGAGTGGATGCTGATAGTGGCGATCCTATTCTTGCTTCTGGTCGTCGTGTTCGCCGTGCAGAACGCTCAGATGGTGCCCATCCAGTTTGCGGTGTGGAGGGTCGACTTGAACCTCGCCCTAATCGTCTTGGGCTCTGCCAGCATAGGTGTCCTGATCGGGGTGGTTTGGTCGTGGTTTCGGGCCATGCCTACGAAAGCGAAGATCAAAGAGCTGACTCGCGAACTGGCGACCGAGAAGGGCGCGAAACAGGCGCTCGACCAGGCATTACAAGAAACGATGAAAGACAAAGAGGATAATCATGGCCCGCGACGCGACGACAACCGGTAGGAACCTGCCCGTTTTCCGGTGGATCCTGCCCGGAACGCCAGATCAGGCTCTTGCGGCTAAGGTAGCTTCCGAAACCGGTCTATCTATCGAGGCAGCCTCCGTTCTCCTGGAGCGTTCCGGTGGGGACCCTGTTCGTTCGCTTGAGATGTCCGGACACAAGGAACCGGGGATCATCGACGGGATAGGGCTTCCCGGGGTCTCGGAGTCCGTTCAGAGGATCTTGGAGGCCCGCGACAAGGGCGAGCTTGTGGCAATCTACACCGACTTCGACGCCGATGGGATCACGAGCGCGGTGATCTTAAAAGAAGCGCTCTCGGCCATAGGACTCTCGCCGGTGGTTTTCATTCCATCGCGCTTCGTCGACGGCTATGGCTTTCACCCAGAAAAAGTGAAGGAATTGACGCTTCGCGGCGTTACCCTATTCATCACCGCGGATTGCGGCATCACCGCGGTTGACGCGTGTCTTGCCGCTAAACAACAGGGCGCCCACGTCATCGTAACCGATCACCATCTACCGGGATCCGCGTTGCCGGAGGCTCTGGCGGTTCTGGACCCGCATCTTCCGTCTTGGGAACCCTACGGTCTCAAGATCCTTAGCGGGGCAGGGGTGGCGTACGTGCTGGCAACCTCGCTGCTTAGCGCGGCGCGGAACAGCGATTCGTACCTTGCGGTTCCTGGAGCGGCAGCCGGGGTGAC
>CAZMEF010000023.1:6175-14677 GCA_964565305.1 uncultured Eubacteriales bacterium
CGGCCAGCCTCTTACGGGACACAACAGGGCCTGGGTCCGGTCAGGCCTCTTAAGCCTGGCCAAATCGGAGCGCGTCGGGCTTTCCGCACTTCAGGCCGTGGCCGGATTGAGGCGTGACGGCGGCGAGGTTCGCCGGCTGAGCTTCGATCGGGACGTGACTTTCGGCCTGGTACCCCGCATCAACGCCGTCGGCCGGATGGGTGACGCCAACCTTGCCGTGGCGCTTCTCTGCGAAGCAGACCCGGACAAGGCCATGGATATCGCGCGCGAACTCGATAGGCAAAACGGCGAAAGGCGGCTCGTGGAAGAGGTCATTTTCGAGGAGTGCCGCCGGGACCTATCTGAGGAGGACTACGCCTTCTGCGCTTACGGACCTTCCTGGCACGAAGGAGTCATCGGGATCGCCTGTTCAAGGCTGAGGCAGGACCTGAACCGGCCGGTAGCGCTTATCGCCGGTGACCGCGAGATCGCTAAGGGATCGGCGCGTGGCATACCGGGCTTCGACGTGCACAGGGCTCTCGACCGGTGCAAAGAAGCGTTGGAAACCTTCGGAGGGCACGAAGGGGCGGCAGGGTTTTCGATCAGAAAAGAGAACGTCGAAGGGTTCCTGAGACTATTCAGGGCGGCCTCCGAAGAACAGCTGAGGGATCATTCCTTGGAAAGATCGCTGCGGCTTGAAGCGGTGCTTTCCTTGCCCGCCGCCTCATCCGAGGGTTTGGAGCCCTTTTGTCGGCTAGAACCGTTCGGGCAGGAAAACCCCGTACCCCAACTGGCTTGTCTCGATTGCCGTGTCGAGGCTGTGAACGTCGTTGGAAAAAGTCGAAACCACCTTCAGGTAATCTTGTCCAAAGATGGCGCTTCGAGAAGGTTTGTGTGGTTTGGCAAAGGGGACCTCGCGGGGTCGATCGCCTTGTTCGATGAGTGCGATGCTGCCTTTGTGCCGAACAGAGGAACCTACATGGGCAAGGAGGAGATATCGCCCCTTCTGAGGGATATGCGGCCCGCGTGGAGCGCTTGCGGATTACGGTACTCCGAACTTGCCAAGGGGCTCAGGTCCTCCGGTCCTACGGTGTTATACACTTTTTCCGCGGACGCGGCGTGGTCGGTGTGGTCCGCGCTTGTCAAAGAGAAGCGTGACGCGGTGGTTCACACGGACGGTCACCGGGGCGCGTTAGGGCATGACGCGCGGCTGGCTCTTGGCAGAGCCGGTGGCATCGTGATCTCCACGGCTCCCTGGGCTTTGCCTCTCGGGACAGGCGATGGCCCTGCCCTAGTGCTCGTGCATCCGCCGTCATCCGCTGACGATGCCGCCCGTCTGGACCCGTTGGTAAGGTCCCTCGACGCCTACTTGTGGGAAGAAGGGCAGGATGACGGGGCTCTTTGGCTCACGTGGACGTATCCGGAAAAGGAAGAAATGGAGAGGCTGTGGAATTGCCTTCGTGCGGGGCTTTCCGGGGGAAGAGCCCCCCTCGTGAACGTCGGCCGGGCCTGGGCGGGGCTTCTGGAGGCGTCTGCGGGGCGCCGCCTGGCAGAACCGCGTCTGTACCGGGACGGCGCCCGGGCGCTTTTGGGTTCGGTGCTGCGAATAGTGGGCGAGGTTGGACTCGCGGCCATCGACTTCGAGCCACGGTCGCCGGTTCTGGCGACGAAGCCCGGCCACGGTAGGCCGTCTCTATCCAGTTCCGCCTTCTACTGCCGGGGCAAAATAGCGAGAGAGGGATTTCGCCACACGAACAAAGTTGTTGAGGGTTGGAATCTTCCATGGTGGAGAGGTGCGCTATGACGGTTGACATCGAAAAAGAACTCGCGTCCAAATTGAGGGTGATCCCCGATTTTCCCGTCAAGGGGGTTAGTTTCAAGGACATCACCCCTTTGCTCAAAGATCCTGAAGTTTTCAAGACCGCGATCGACCTTCTTAAAAATGCTTGTTCCGGGACGGAGTTCGACATCATAGTCGCTCCTGAGGCCCGGGGTTTCTTGATAGGAGCGGCTTTGGCCTATGCCATGGGCAAAGGGTTCGCTCCCGTGAGGAAAAAAGGGAAGCTACCGTACAAGACCCTGGCCGGGCAGTACCAGCTGGAGTACGGAGCGGATACGCTTGAGATCCATCAAGATGCCGTGGCACCGGGTCAAAGGGTGCTCGTACTGGACGATCTCCTGGCCACGGGGGGCACCATCGGGGCGACTGTGGACATGGTTGAGAAATTGGGCGGTTCGGTTAGCGCCATAGCCTTTCTCATAGAATTGACTTACATACCTGGCAGGGCTAATCTAATGAGTAAGGGTTACAAAGTTATCTCGGCGATAAAGCTCGTGGACTGACTCAAGAAAACTGAAGTCGGGTTCCTCAGTGGGTTTAGCGCGACGGCATCTGGGCCTTTTGGAGGACCCGGCAGGTCGCGCTTTTGTCTAGGATGATTATCTCTTGGGGAGAGGGCGCTCGTTGGCAACGATGGAAATCGATAGCCAAATAGGGACCTACTTGCCGCCAGATGATAGGGCCATCGTGCGGAAGGCGTTGGCGTTTGCCGCAAAAGCCCACGCCGGGCAGTTGCGGCTTTCGGGGGAGGATTTTGTCGAACACCCGATCGCCGTGGCGAAGATCCTGTCGGAGATGGAAGGCGACGCGGAGACGCTTTCCGCGGCGCTTCTTCACGACGTGGTGGAGGACACTTCCGTTAAGAACGAGCAGATCCGTGAAGAATTTGGCCCTGAAATAGCCAAACTTGTGGACGGCGTCACAAAACTATCTCGCATAGAGTTCCACTCCCGCGTCGAAGAGCAAGTGTCAAATCTCAGGAAGATGTTTTTGGCCATGGCGGAGGATTGGCGAGTTGTCGTCATCCGGCTCGCCGATCGCCTGCACAACCTTCGCACTCTGGATCCTATCCCTGAAGAGAGGCAGAAAAGAACAGCAGAGGAAACTTTGGAGATCTACGCGCCTCTGGCGCACCGGCTTGGCATTTGGCGGCTCAAATGGGAGCTGGAGGACCTTTCGTTCAAGTACCTCGTTCCCGAAGACTACAGAAGCCTGACCAAACGCATCGCGGCCAGAAGGACGGAACGCGAGGCGGATGCCGCCGAGGTCATGGCAAAGATAAAAGAGCGAGCATTAGAAGAGGGGATCCAGTGCGACGTCAGCGGCCGCGCGAAGAACCTCTACAGCATATACCGGAAGATGAAGACGGACGCCAAGGAGTTATCGGAGATTTACGATCTGATAGCCGTCCGGGTGATCGTGAACTCGGTGTCGGACTGTTACGAGCTCCTGGGCGTCTGCCACACGCTTTGGAAGCCGATGCCCGGGCGGTTCAAAGACTACATCGCCATGCCCAAACCCAATGGCTACCAGTCTCTTCACACCACAGTGGTCGGCCCTTTGGGAGAGCCTTTTGAAATTCAGATCCGGACCAAAGAAATGGACAGGACAGCCGAGTACGGCAGCGCCGCTCACTGGCGATACAAGGAGCGGGACAAGGCTCACGACAAAGGATTCGAGCAGAAGATGTCGTGGCTCCGGCAACTCCTGGATTGGCAGCGCGAATTGACCGATGACCGGGAGTTCATGGAAGCCCTCAAGATCGACGTTTTCGATGACGAGGTTTTCGTTTTCACGCCGAAGGGGGACGTGGTTGACCTTTCGGTAGGTTCCACTCCTTTGGATTTCGCGTACAAGATCCACACCGACATCGGACACCACTGTGTCGGGGCTAAAGTGAACGGGCGGATAGTTCCGCTTTCCAGGCGCCTCGCTACCGGAGACATAGTCGAGATCCTAACAAACCGGCAGTCGCTCGGTCCGAGCAGGGATTGGCTGGACATCGTCAAGACGCCTTCCGCGAGATCGAAGATACGCGCCTTCTTCAAAAAGCAACTACGGGAAGAAGAAGTGGCGAAAGCAAAGACTGTCCTGGAAAAGGAGATCTCGCAGAGGCTCGGCATACCGGCGTCGGTTCTCGAGAGTGAGGGAATCTGGGACGTTGTTTTGGACAGGCTCGCCTATCCCGATCTCGACAACCTTTACGCGGCTATCGGCTATGGAGGCATAAGCCCGATTCACGTCGTTTCCCGGATCAAGGATGTAGTGGAGCGGCTAAAACCTTCGTTGTTACCTCCTCCCAAAGAGGAAGTGCCCAAAGTCGCCCCGCGTCGACCGAGAGGACCCGAGGAAGCGGTCGTGATCAAGGGAATGAAAGACATCCTTGTGAGGTTGGCGCACTGTTGCAATCCCGTTCCCGGAGACCCTATCATCGGCTACATCACGAGAGGCCGGGGAGTTTCGGTGCACCGTCTGGATTGCCAGAGCCTCGATACGTACGCCGACAAGGAACGTTTCATCGAGGCCAACTGGGTCAAGGTCGACGAGGCGTCGTTCCCCGCCGAGATCGCGGTGAGCGGAAAAGACAGACCCGGTTTGTTCGCCGACGTGACTTCTGTGATCTCGGGGCTTGGCGCCAACATATTGACCGCCTCTGCCAAAGGTCTGCCCAACGGCGAAGCCAGGGTGGATGTCGTCATGGAGATCAAGAACCTGTCCGAGCTCGAGGTCGCGTTGGGGCGAATCCGTCAGATAAAGGGGATAACCGGCGTCGAGCGTCTGTCCGGCCGGATGAAATAGCGAGCTGACCGGAAGGGGGTTCTTTTTTGAGGGCAGTCTTTCAGCGCGTTCTAAGCGCCAAAGTTACTATTGACGGCGAGGAAGTGGCGTCGATCGGGCCGGGAGCGCTGGTGCTCCTGGCGGTGGGACGCGACGATGGGGCCGCGGATGCCGAGTACATGGCCAACAAAATCGCCAATCTCAGGGTATATGAAGAGGACGGCAAGATGCAGAAATCTCTGTTGGACATCTCCGGGCAAGTCATCATCGTGTCCCAGTTCACTCTTTACGGGGATGTTAACAAGGGCAGGAGGCCGGGCTTTGAGCGGTCCGCCGGGCCGAGTATCGCCGAGAGGCTTTACATGGAAGTCGTCTCGCGGGTGCGAGCGCTTGGTCTCCGCGTGGAAACGGGGGTTTTCGCGGCTCACATGCAGGTGGGCCTCGTGAACGACGGGCCGGTGACCATCCTCTTGTCCAGCGGGAAGGAGTTTTGACGCGTGCGCGTTGAGGCGCTCCGGGTGGGAGCTTTGGAAACCAACTGCTATTTAGTCTTCGATGGCGAAGAGTGCCTTATCGTCGATCCCGGCGACGATGGTGATACGATCCTCCGGCGCGTGACTGACAGGGGCGCCCGCGTCAGCGGAATCGCGATCACGCACGGTCACTTTGACCACACGGGAGCCGCGGCGTTTCTCCACGACGAAACAGGCGCTCCGGTCTACATAGGAAGAGACGACGCCCGCCTTTTGGCGGACCCGGGGTGGATGAAGCCGTTCGTGGGCGAGGGAGCCAGGACGTTCCAAAACCCGGTTCTTCTTGTCGAGAGCGATACGGTTAGCTGCGGCGCGTCGAAATTCACCGTTTTTGAGACTCCGGGGCATTCGCCGGGGAGCGTATGCTTCTACTCTCCGGGTTTAGGAGGATCCCCCGGCGTCCTTTTTTCGGGCGATCTTCTTTTCAGGGAGGGCATTGGCCGGACGGACCTGCCGGGAGGCTCTCAAGACGATATAATCCGGAGTATAACGGAGAAAGTCATGGCCTTGCCCGACGATACCATCGTGTACCCGGGACACGGAGAGGCAACGACCGTCTTCTACGAAAGGACTTGCAACCCTTACTTCTAGGGAGGGATAGGAATGCTCAAGGCGCCTCGCGGGACATCGGACACGCTGCCTCCCGAAACGTCGAGCTGGCAGCGCATCGAAGGCGTTATGCGGGAAGTGGCGCGCCGCTACAATTACGAAGAGATCAGGACACCCACTTTCGAGCATCTTGAGCTTTTTGCCAGGACGGTCGGAGACGCCACCGACATAGTGGAGAAGGAAATGTACGCCTTCAAGGACAAGACCGGTAGGGACCTTGCTTTGCGTCCCGAGGGAACCGCCCCTGTCGCGCGCGCTTTTGTGGAACACGGCATGTCCTCCGGACCTCTACCTAGGAAGTTCTTCTACATGGGGCCCATGTTCCGGTACGAAAAGCCCCAGGCGGGGCGATATCGAGAACACAGACAATTCGGCGTAGAGGTTCTGGGCTCCCCATCGCCTTATTCGGACGTTGAAGTCATCATGCTCGCAATGGATTTGGCTTCCGAACTCGGGTTGACCGGGACCAAGCTGGTGCTTAATAGCATCGGATGCCCCAACTGCAGGGCCCGCTATAAGAGGGAACTGATCGAGTTCTTGCTGCCGAAAAAGGATGAATTGTGTCCCGACTGCCGCTCGCGGTTGGAGCGCAACCCCATGAGGGTTCTTGACTGCAAGCAGGATACGTGCAGGCCGCTTGTGGCAGGCGCGCCTGCTACTTTTGATTACCTCTGCCCTGAGTGCCTGTCGCACTGGGAGGAGATGACCGGCATACTCGCGTCTCAAGGCATAGAGTTCACCGTCGATCCAGCTCTTGTCCGCGGACTCGACTACTACACACGCACGGTGTTCGAGCTCAAGTGGCCGCCGTTAGGGGCCCAGAACACGCTTACCGGCGGCGGAAGATACGACGGGCTGGTGGAGGAACTCGATGGGCCTCCAACTCCGGGCGTGGGGTTCGGGATGGGCATCGAGAGGATGCTCTTAGCCACACAAAAAGGCTCGAAGCCGATCGAGTCCGGAGGCGAAATCGACGCTTTTGTGATAGGGCTCAAAGGCGCCGACGAAAAGATCGCGAAGAGGGCGTTCACCCTCGTTCACGAAATGCGCCAAGCCGGACTTTCAGCCGAATTCGACCCTTTGCAGAGAAGCTTGAAAGCTCAAATGAAGGGGGCGGATAGGGCCAAAGCTCGCCACGTCGTCATTTTGGGTGAGGATGAGTTGAGCCAAGGGAACGTCTCGCTCAGGGTCATGGCCGGAGGGGAGCAGAAAATCGTCCCGATCGCCCAAATTGTGAAGGTCCTGCGAGAGTTGAAAGGACCGTTAGGGGGAGGGCGTCAGTGAGAGAAGAGACCGGCAGCGAGACCGTAGCGTTGAGGGAGCTTGGCGAACTGCGCAGGACGCACTATTGTGGGCAACTGTCCAAAAGAGACGCCGGAGCGAAAGTTACCGTTATGGGGTGGGTGAACCGTCGCCGAGATTTGGGCGAACTGATCTTCATCGACATGCGTGACAGAACCGGCATCGTCCAGGTGGTCTGCGATTCCGGCGTTTCGCCGGAGCCCTTCAAGGTCGCCGAAACCGTCCGTTCCGAGTACGTTTTGGCGGTTTCCGGCGAAGTCTGCGAGCGTGCGCCGGGGGCCAAAAACCCCGAGCTTTCTACTGGAGAAATTGAGATAAAGGTCCAGGAGATCCGCGTCCTGAACTTCGCGAAAACGCCTCCCATCTACATTCGAGACGAGGCCGAACCAGACGAACTTCTTCGCCTGAAGTATCGCTACCTGGATCTCAGACGTGCCCCCATGCAAAGAAATCTCGAAATCCACCACAAGACAGCCATGTGTGTGCGCAACTACCTTTCCGAACACGGCTACTGGGAAGTAGAAACCCCCATGATGACCAGGAGCACTCCCGAAGGCGCCCGAGACTTTCTGGTCCCGTCGAGGCTCGATCCCGGTAAATTCTACGCCCTCGCGCAGTCTCCCCAGCTCTTCAAGCAGCTCTTGATGGTCAGCGGGGTGGACAAATACTTCCAGATAGTGAAGTGCTTCAGAGATGAGGATCTTAGGGCGGACAGACAGCCCGAATTCACTCAGATCGACATCGAAGCCTCGTTCGTGGACGAGGATATGGTTTACGAACTAGTGGAAGGTCTGGTGTCCCGGCTGTGGAAGGAAGTCCTGGGGCTCGATCTGCAAACGCCGTTTCCGCGCCTTCCGTACAAGGAAGCTATGGAACGCTACGGGTCTGACAAGCCCGACGCCCGGTTCGGCATGGAAATCGCCGATGTCACCGGTGTCTTCAAGGATACGTCGTTCGGCGTGTTCCGGAGCGCCGTCCTGGGAGGCGGCACGTTGAGGGCCATCTGCCTCCCCGGTCAGGCGGCCATGTCTCGTCAAGAAGTCGATGCGCTTTCCGCTCGCGCCAAGACGCACGGCGCCAAAGGGCTCGTCACCATCGGATTCCTAGGAAACGACGTGAAGTCTCCGATAAAAAAGTACCTGACCGGGAAGGAGATCGAGGACTTGCGCGGGGCGGTCGCCGCTAATGACGGCGACATGGTCCTTCTTGTCGCAGATGCCTTCGATACAGCGGTTACGGTGCTCGGTAGGCTCCGACTGGAGGTCGCCGCGAAGCTCGGCTTAGTACCGAAGGACGAGTTCAATTTCCTTTGGGTGACCGGTTTCCCGTTGCTCAAGCGGAACGAAGATACCAACGAGTGGGAAAGCGCGCATCATCCGTTCACCGGTCCCGACCCTGAATACGCCTCGGCTCTCCTCGCGGCCGAATCGCCCGAAGAGCTGCCTGACGAAGTCAAAGGCG
>CAZMEF010000024.1:0-3500 GCA_964565305.1 uncultured Eubacteriales bacterium
GTGATCGGCGGCGAGTTTCGGGGGCGGAATCTACTGACGGTGCCCGGCGAGGCGACGAGGCCTCCGCTTGCCAAGGTGCGCGCGGCCGTGGCAAACGTCCTCGTGGAGTACACCGAGGAGGCACGCGTCCTGGACCTTTTCGCGGGCACAGGCAGCTATTCCATCGAGTTGCTTTCCCGGGGCGCGAGGTCCGCGACGCTAATCGACAACAGCGCGAAGGCAGTGGAAGTCATCAACAAGAATGTAGCCGCGCTCGGGCTTACGGGCAGAACGCGCGTCATTATCGGCGACAGCACGAGGATCATAGGCAATCTCTCACGCGCCGGCGATCACTATGACGTTGTGATCGTCGCTCCTCCCTATTTCACCGGATTGGACACTCAAGCCATGGCGTTATTAGGAAAAGCAGATCTGGTCGATCCCGCCGGAATCGTGATCTTGCAGCAGCACAAAAAGGAACCGCACAAAGAGACATACGGGCAGTTGCGCCTCAGAAAAGAATACTATTACGGCGAAACCAAAATCGTGACCTACCTGGTGGCGCCCGCTTAGCTGGCGCGGGCCTGAGTGCTACCGGCCTGAGTGCTACCGGCCTGGGCTGTGCCGGCCTGAGCGCTATCGGCCCGAGCGCTATCGGCCCGAGCGCTGTCGGCCTGGGCGGCCCAGCGTTTCAAGCAGGTCGAATTCGGCGAACACGTCTCGCCCTATGAACTCGCCGCTTTCCATCATCGCGGAAATCTCGTCCCAAGTGGCGGCACGGGCAGCGACGGTTTCACCTTCCTGTAGCCTCACATCTTCAAGGGCAAACTCCTGCCTGACAAACCAGTTGTCGAAAAAGGCGCTTCCCCTTCTATACGAACTGAACAGCCGCGCGTTTTCCGGAAGGAGGGAAACGCCGCTTTCCTCCTTCGCCTCTCGGATGACCGCCGTGAGGCTACCCTCACCGGCCAGAGCGCTGCCGCTAGGCACTTCCCACATGCCCGGATAACCGATCTTGTTGGGCGCCCTTTTCGTTATCAGAAATTGACCCTTGCCGTTCATGATCCAGGCCCGGACCACGAGGTGCAGCCCTCCATCGGGCATAGGAGTCCCGCGTTTGTGGGTGCGGCCAGTGGGGTTGCGAGCTTCGTCCAGCACATCCCAGTGCTCTTCCTCCGATTTGTCCAGCCCGAGCCATTGTCTCATCCTTTCGTGGAGTGCGGGAAGAATCTCCGGGTAAGTCATTTTGTCCGGAATGCCAACAAAGGGGCGAACCTCAGCTATCTCGCTATCCGGCGGGATCTCGCCGAGCGTCTCTACATCGGCGAAAAACACCTGACCGTTGCTGAACTCGGTAGGGCTGTGCCCCGAATAGTCGAACGCGGGGTGCATATAGAACTTGGTCGCGCCTGTTTCCTCATACAGCTCGCGTTTGGCACAATCGAGGGTGGTCTCACCGTTCTCGATGTGACCGCCCGGCGTTTCCCAAGTGTCGCGGTTCTTGTGACGACAGTACAGCCACCTACCGCCTACCTTGCCGTACTGCGCGAAGATGACGGTGAAACGGTACTTCTGGAGTTCGCCGAGTCCTCTGATAGTGGCTTTCCACGGTTCCCCGGGCTTAACGTAGAATCTCCCGGCGATGCCGGCGGCAGTGGCGCGAGGGTCCCCGGTGCCGGTTTCCTTGATTACGGGACACGGGCACGCCGAAAGCCACTTTGCGTCTTCATCCGCAGGCTCGCCGCGAGCCTTCGCCGGTGATGCCGTGCAGACCACCAAGTCGAGATACGGGAACAGAAGATCGCCCCACTCCGCGACATCGCCGGTGAGGACGAAACCGGGGTTCTCGCGAATGTCCGCAAGAAGCCTATCAGGCCGATCGACCCCCGCCACGCTCAAGTGCGCGAAACCCAAAGCGCGCGCAAGTTCCTGCCCCAGTTCCTCCGCGCCGCTGTCTCTTCCGCCCAGGACCAGCACTCCGTGCGGTTTCCTCACAAATGGCCGACCTCCTCCGGATGTTTTCTCTTTCGCGGACCGGGCTTCCTGCGTGCTTTCCTTTCGCCTAGGATTGGTCCGTTACGCGAACGGGATCACCCCCGAATACAAGCCCTGCTCTTTCGGAAGAGCGTTCGACAGCGGGAACACCGTTCTGGCGTTTATCGAAAATGAATTCCCTCGTTTTTGCACCTGCCCCCAAATGCCAAGCGGTAACAGTTTTCCTGGAAATAGGAACCTCCCGTATCGCTGGTAAACGTTCTCGAAACAGGTGACATCTATGAGGCCCGTTTCATCTTCGAGTGACAAAAACACCACTGTCTTGCCGCTTCGCGTGGGAGGTCTGTGAGGTCGGACCGGGATGCCGCCTACGGTCGCGAACTCCCCCTCCGTAAGGCCCGACACGGCGTCGCTCCGCACAAAACCCTTACCGTTCAAGATGTCCCTGCACGTTTCCATCGGGTGCCCCGATATCCCAACCCCAAGGATCTGATACTCGAACTGAATCTTCTCAGCCAAAGTAAACTCCGAGGCGTCAGAGCCTTCCGAACCCTCAGAACCTTCGGGGATTTCCGGCGGGGATTGCGAAAGTGCGACTTCCGGTTCCTGCACCAGTTTCTCAGCCTGATCCCACGCGAGGTGTCCCCTGCCCTTGTCAGTAAGCGACCAAAGGAGCCTTTTCCGGGGAACGCCGAACTCATCAAAAGCGCCGCACAGGATCAACGATTTGACCGTCGCCACCTCGAACCGTGTCCGGTCGTCGAAGTCCCGAAAGGAGACGAAAAGGCCATTTTTCTCCCGCTCGGCTACGAGCGCTGCCCTGTCTTTCTTTGACATTCCCTTGACCATTTTCAGCGGTAAGCGAATGCATCCTTCTTTGACCATGACGCCTTCTTCCGAGCAGTTGACCGAAGGACCCTTGACGACCGCCCCGTGCCGCCTGGCTTCAACGCAAACGGTTGACAAGGGGTAGAAGCCCATGGGCTCGTTGTTCAGTATCGCGGCGAAGAACTCCGACGGGTGATGCTCAAGGAGGTACGTAGTCTTGTAAGCGATATTTCCGAACGCCCTGGAGTGCGCCTCGCAAAAGCCGTAACTGGCATAGCCCTTGATGCGCCCGAAAATCGCCGACGCGACCTCTTCGTTCATACCTCCTTCGATCGATTTTCTCACAAAAATCTTACCGATCCTGTTCATCTCTTCACCGGATCTCGCGTGAGTCATCACACGCCTGAGCCCGTCGGCCTCGCCCGGAGTAAAGCCTGCGATAGTGGTAGCGATCTCTATAACTTGCTCTTGAAAAAGGATGACCCCGTACGTTTTTTTCAATATGGGCTCTAGCCTGGGGTCAAGGTAATCGACTTCTTCGACGCCTTGCCGCCTTTTGATAAAAGGCTCCACCATGTCGCCCTTGATCGGCCCCGGCCTGATGAGGGCTATGCTGGCCACGACATCCTCGATGTTGTCCGCTCCAAGCCGGGCCTGAAGGGCCCGTTGCGCGGGACTCTCGAGCTGAAACGCCCCGA
>CAZMEF010000024.1:3542-13687 GCA_964565305.1 uncultured Eubacteriales bacterium
GGAGTCAACGGAGACCGCCTCCGCCTGGTCCGCCCGGTTCGTTTGGTCCGACCGGTTCACTCGGCCGGCCGCTGCGTCACCGTTAATGTAACCCAAAGAATCCTGAACCGCCCCAAGGGTGCGAAGCGACAAAAGATCCAGCTTGACGAGCCCTAGCTCCTCGACGTCATCTTTATCGAACTGCACGATGGTGATCCCTTTGGCCGACCTTTCTATAGGGCTCAGCCAGTTGATGGGGTTTCTCGATACGACCAAGCCCCCCAAATGCGTGCTGAGGAATCGAGGAAGATCGGCTATCTTCTCGGCCGCCTCAAAAAGCGCCTTGAGTTTCCGCTCGGGGATATTCACGTCCTTGAACTCCGGAAGACTCGAAAAGGCTTCGCTTACGGGCATAGCGCGCATATAGGGGATTCTTTTTGCAATCGTGTCGATCTCTTCGGGCGAGTACCCCATAGCCTTGCCGAGGTCGCGTACGGCGGATCGCCCTTGAAAGGTGTTGTAGGTGGCCACGGCGGCAACTTTATCGTGACCGTACCGCTCATAAACGTAGGCCGATACGTCATCCCTTCTGCGGGCGTCGAAGTCCACGTCTATGTCCGGTTTTTCTCCTCTTTCCAAACTCATGAACCTCTCAAACAGGAGGTTCTGCGCTATCGGGTCCACATCTGTGATTCCCAAGCAATACGCGACGGCGGAATCGGCGGCCGACCCCCGCCCGGCGTGCCTTATGCCCTGCTTTTGAGCGAATTTGACGAGATCCCACACCACCAGGAAATAGTCTTCAAACCCGAGGGTTTCTATGATGTGGAGTTCATGCTCGACGCGAGTCCGTATCTTGTCGGTGATCTGCCCGTACCGCCGGATGGCCCCTTGTTGGACCTGGTGCCGTAGGAGTTCCTTGGCGGAGGAAAACGAAGCGGGCCCCGAGGGGAGCCCCGGCGTAAGCCCTTGAAGGAGCTCCGCCGGCTTAGAGAAGTCTCCCGCAGAAAGATCGAAGGCCGGAAAAGTGGCTTGCCCGAGGTCAAGTGGGCAATCGCACTGCGACGCTATCTCGGACGTAGCCCAAATCGCCTTCTTGTACTCCCCGAATTCCCTCATCATTTCGTTTTGGGTCTTGAAATAGTTTTCCGCGTTCAGGCGCCTTGCGGGGTGAACGTCCTCCAGCCTCGTCAAAGTCCTAACGCACGTGAGCAAGTCGTGTACATAGAAATCTTCTTTGGCCAGATAATGCACGTTGTTTGTGGCTACGGACATAAGCCCGCGAGATTCCGCCAATTCAAAAAGCGCCGTATTCAAGCCGGACGACCCCGGGAGCAAAGTCTCGGACATCTCCACCGCCAAGGATTCTTTGCCCCATATATCCTCGTAGATTTCAAGCGTTCTTTTGGCCTCATCGAAATTTCTCTTGAGCAGAAGCGAAGGAATTAGCCCCCTCCTACATCCGGTAAGCGCGATCAGACCTTCTTTGCGATCCGCTATGCTTTGCAGTTTCGTCCTGGGCTCTTTGCGCTCGCTACCCAAGTGGGCCTCTGTGAGAATTGAGCAAACATTTCTGTACCCCGCGTTATCCCGGCACAAGAGAGTCAGGTGACTTCCATCTTCCATCGTTAGTTCCGCTCCAACGATGGGCTTTATTCCGCGCTGTTTGGCTGCCTTAATGAATTTGACCGTCGCCGACAAGTTGTCGTGATCCGTTATGGCCATGGCGTTCATGCCGAGATAAGCGGCGCGCGCGACCAAATCTGTAATCCGCGACGCCCCGTCCATGAACGAATAAGGGCTGTGGACGTGTAGGTGCGCGAACATGACTAGTCGTAAACCTTGTAAAGATTCCACCGCTGTTTTTCGGAATATATCTCGTAGACCTCCCCCTCACGGGACAAAATCCGAAAGAACAGTTTTTCGGCGTCATCCTCCCACCAACGCCCTATCTCTTTCCACCTGTCGATTATCCTGGAAACGTTAACCCACCGCTTAAACCAGAAAAACCGTCTAGGGTCCTCCTTGTCGGACACCATGAGCACCGGCTGATCGATTATTTTGGACAATTAACCTCACCCCCAAAAGAGGCTGCAAAAGCGACTGCGCAAAGTGGCTCCGATCACTGCTGCAAACTGCGCCGCCTGCTATCCATCCGCTGCTTCAGCGTGAGAAACTAAACCCGCCCTCATGGGATCCCAAATTGACAACATTTGCTCACGCCTCATAATCTCCGGCTTAAACCGCCTGTCCTCTTTGTCTTTCTTGCCCCAAGTAATCGTGCTATGACCAAATTTGCCCTCTAACCCGTCCAGCGCCAAACCCAAGGACACCGGAATAGCCTTGGACCCGCTCTTTTCGGTGGAATCAAAAAGCGATAAAGGCTTGGAAAACACCTGAACCAAATCGGAAAGGACAATGCAAAACCCCATGAGAGACGCCGGATCTTCGTCGGAGCCGTCGGAGCCATCGGTACCGTCGGTTCCGCCGTTTCCGCCTCCCAAAAACCCGGGAATCATCTCTTTGAGAAGCCCTTCGACGGCGAGGCGCATAGATTCCAAGGACGAACCGGCTTTCGAAAGTCTTTTCTTCCTTGTCAGCGTTAGGGATTCGCCCGTGATGCTCAGTTCCAGCGTTTGAAACCCCAAGCCTTTTGAGATCATCTCCCCGACCATGCTCGCCAGGTGGGGCTCAAAGGTGGTCAAGTGGGGCATCAAAGGCTCACCCGGATTGACCTCGCGCTTTATGACAAGCGGCGGGTATAGGGGCTTCACCGTGGTCTTATCCTCGCCCGCCGCCCATTGCTTAATCAAGCAGGCCCAATCGCCGATTTGCCGCGAAAGGTCGTAAGTGGAGACCTTTTGAAGATCCTTTACCTTCTTAAGGCCCAGTGAAGTTAAAGTTAATATGACTTCTGCAGGAACCGGCCAAAGCAACTGCAACGGGGCGTTTGCCAGAAAACTTTTTTCTTTGCCATTGTCGATACTTGCCCAAAGACAGTCGTCGGTTTTCAGCACAAAGCCCCAGGAGGTTTTTCCGCAGACGATCTTCCCAGTCCCCATATACTGCCCATAGAGCCATAAGGCTGCTGATTTTGCGAGCATTTTGGACTTGCTGCTCCCCGCGATAACTTTCGAAAACAATCCTTTCATGCCGGGAAGCAGTGAGGCAACCGAAACATCGCCCGGTAGATCTATGAAAACCCCTCCGCCATCTTCGGAAGGTTCAAGGAGCGGGCTAAAGTTTGCCAGCGCGTCGAGTATCGCTTTCAGATAGCCGGGACCATCGTCCCCGCTTTTCAGCACATGGCAGGCGGGGGCGGATATCTGCGCTTGCCTTTGCGTATCCCCGGGGCGAACTCCGCTTCTCCAGGCCTTTTCATCGCAGTCCAGAACTAACCCTCCGCTTGTAATCACAAGGGGAACTTCAGGGTTAGTCCCTCGCAGCTCCCTTTCTCTTTGGGCCCTCGCCCCTGCAAAAGTCATGTATGTGATATTCCCGCCCACGTTAGCTCACCTTCTACTCAAGGAACGTTTGTTCGTATTGAACGTCTGTTTGTATTCTATTCCCTGTGGCCTTCCGCGTCAATCATGTGGCCACAAGGTTTTTGGCGGCTGAATTTACAGGCGAATACCAAAAAAGGCATCTATCAAAAAACGGTAGATAGATCTCTCCTAAGTGCTCGAAAACGGCACATACGGAGAATCTAAGTACTAGGAACCGGTAGATAGCCCTCAGAGGTCCGCTACGAGCCCACGATTGACCGTGGCAATATTCAGATTAGGGTGATGTAGTGCAATACTCACGGAGTTCAGAAGTATCACGGATCGTAAAACGCCTGCTAAGAAGAGTTTCCATCTCGATGGCGTAATTTCCGCAAGAGTCAAGATGAACCACCTTCTGCCTCTCGCGGCGTTGCCAGGTGGCAAGTATCGCCTGGCGGTACTTAGTTTCCTTTTATCTGCTGAAATCTGATAGATAACGCAAAGTTAAGTACCCTCAAACGGTGCTTCCGCTTTTTGCCATAACCACCCAACGAGAACCCGGAAGCTGGCCGATCTGCCGCCCGAGCCAAACCTTCACAGATCCAAGAAGGCACCTAAAAAGGCACCTAAAAAGGCGCCTAAGAAGGCTATGACCCGCGGTTTGAAGAAATAACCCACAAGCACGAAGCTGTGAGGAAGTGCCGCAAACACTCAAAGCAAAGTGCACTGGCGGTAGAACCACCCTAAAAATAGGAGGCTACTGAAATGCCTGAAGAATCCCAGCGAGAACTGGTCCGAAAGCATCTATTAGCTTTGCTCGAACTGCCGGGAGTGTCGGGTCGCGAAGCGCCCGTCATCCGGTACATGGAAAGAGAACTGAAACCGCTCGCCGACGAAGTGAGAATCGATCCCATGGGCAACGTGTTCGCGCTCAAGCGCGGAAAACGACCCGGTCCGAAGTTGCTCATCACGGCCCATTCCGATGAGATCGGATTGATGGTCAAAAGTATCGAAAAAGACGGATTCATCCGCTTCATTAAGGTGGGGGGCGCACAGGATAACCTACTTCAGGCGCGTTTGGTCCTGGTTGGCGAACGACTGGGCGTCGTCGGCGCCAAAGCGGGACATCTTGCGACTGAGAAGGAGAAGTCCGAAGTCAAAAAGCCCACTGAGCTGTACATAGACATCGGAGTGAGTTCCAAGGAAGAGGCCGAAGCATTGGGAATCCGGGTTGGAACCCCGATCACTTTTATCTCTCCTCCTCGCTTCATTACGGAAAACATCATCGTTTCCAAGGCGCTCGATGATCGCATCGGATGCGCCATTTCTCTGGCACTCTTGGAGGCGGTGAAGGACGGAGACTTCAACGGAGAACTCCACATCGTCATAACGGTGCAGGAGGAAGTAGGGCTTAGGGGGGCTAGGGTAGCGGCATATGCCGTCGACCCCGATATCGCCCTGGCGCTCGACACAATGCCGACTGGCGACACCCCGGACACCAGTTTCACGCGGGACCTGACAGTCGCGGTCGGAAAAGGCCCCGCCTTCCAGGTGACTTCGGGCGGTACCGCTTTGTTCGCGGACGCAACCGTTCTCGACCTGCTAGAAACGGCGGCGCGTCGGGCCGGCATCCAGTATCAGCTGGTCTCTTTCACAGGAGGAAACACCGACGCCACGGCGATGCAGCAGGTTCGGGGCGGTATCCCGTCCGGCGCCGTCGCCGTTCCCAGGCGTTACTCTCATTCCCCGGTGGAACTGATGGATTTGAGGGATGCCGCCGGCGCCCTGGAAGTCCTGAAGTCGCTGGTTACGGGTATGCCGGAAGCCATCGAGTGGAAACTGCCAGGCGAGTAGACCTCGGGCCCGTGTGCGCGCGCCCGGCTTAGTTCTTCTCCGGCGGGTAAAGGCTTGTGCCGATTCGTTCGGTCCGCAGCAGTTTGTCTCCATCGAAGTACCGTAACCTCGTCTCGACCAAGTAGCCGCTCCGCAAAGTCCGGGGCGGCTCGTTGGCTTCCGAAGGACCGACAAGGGCCGGCTCGGCGGGGATCTCCTTCACGATAGACGACTCAACTGCGATCCGAAGCGACCCCATGTCCCGCCCGAACACGCGCGCAGTAATCGCGCCGTCTCGCGCCACCAAGTCAAACACGTAGGGAGAGTCGCTTGCGTTCTTCATCTTCAGGTCGAGGTACCCGTAGGAGACCGTAGCGTCCCAGCCCAAAGGAACGTAGGAGACCGGCAGGCCGTGGGCGTACCGCTCGCGTACCTGCAGTCCGGCCTCGAGCATGGCAATGTACAGGGTGGTCGAAACTTGGCAGACCCCCCCTCCGTAGTCATCAACGAGGCCGCCGCCAACGATCACGCCCGCTTTCAGGTAACCCATCTCCTTGTTGCGCGGCCCGGTGGCGTCGTTGAAAGAAAACGTGGAGCCGTCCCAGACCGTTGTCGGAGATAGGATCTCAGAGGCGAGGGCGATGTTGTGGGCCCGGTTGCCGCCATCCGCGTAGTAGGTGGTATGTTTTGCGATAAGCACCAAGGGCAGGTGGGTCTCAAGATCCGACGTCAGTCTTAAAGGAGTTGTTATCTCGACCGGCAACTCCAAGGTGGCCGGAACGTTTCCTTCCAAAGACCCGGTCAACGGGAGTTGATCTGAGAGTTGGCATGAGAGCAGATCCGAAGCCCAGCCTGCGAGCCGGTCCGATATCGCGAGCGCGAGCGAGGGGCCGTCAATATCGCATCCGTACCTGTGGGGAGACACCTGCACCTTACCGTCTTCAGAAATATAGTAGGAAGCGTCTTTCACGGGGCCGTTCCACGAGGCGGCCAGGCGCAGCGCAAAGGCAGATATCTTGATGGGATCCACGGCGGGAAGAATGGGAAGCGTCCGATTGCGTCGCCAACTCCAAATGGGCCCGAAGCAGGCATCGACAGACACGGCAATGTCCGGTGATACCCCCAGGTCCTCTTCGAGCAGGGCAATCTCCTCGAAGGGCCCCGCGACAAGCCTGACCTCCTTGGAGGACCAATCAACCGACCGGCCGAGCGCAGAGGCGACTTGAGCGCGAGTCATTCCCCCTACGGGGACTCCCCCGACGGTCGTGCCGGGCCAGGTCACCCAGTAGCCGATAAGGGTCAATCCGAGTATGGGGATGAGCGCCAAGGTAAGCAGGAGTACGCGCGCCCGGGTAACGGTAGCCTTCAAATCGCCTCCCCCCCTTGTCGCACTATATTCGCGTCAAGAGGGGGAGGATTCCGTAACTGGTCCGGTCTGGTCCGGGCCGGGCCGGTTCGGAGCTAGCTCACTATCCCCAACGCCGGAAGGAATCTCTCCCGAAGCATCTCGTGACCCCGGGAAAGCCTCGACTTGACGGTGCCTGTAGGGCAGGCGAGTTGGAGCGCCGTCTGGTCTCCCGAGCAATCCATAACATCTCGCAGAACGACCACGTTCCGGTAGTGTTCAGGCAGTTCGGAAATAGCTTGCCCGATGGATTCCATGTATTCCTTGGATTCTGTCATGTCCAAAGGAGAAGGCCCGTCATCGGAGAACTCGACCTGCTGCTCGTCGCCGTCTTTGGAGACGGCCACCGGCCAGGCCGCCATCGGCAGGCTGCGCTTCCGCATTCTATCTATGCAAAGATTGGTGGCTATCTTCTTGAGCCACCTACCCAAGACGGCGGTGCCGGAATATGTATCCATGAACTGGTAAGCTTTCAAAAAGACTTCCTGAGTCAGGTCCTCGGCCTCGAAGCGATCGTGGATCATCCTCAAAACGTGGTGATATACGGATTTCTGATAGGTCGCGTATATGACGTTGAACGCGTCGTGATCGCCACCTGACACCGATTTCGCAAGCGCGAGATCCTGGGCTACCATAAGTCTCACTCTCCTCATCTACAATGTAGTACGTCCGAGGAGTGGAGACTTCAGCAGTAAGGCGCAAAGGGTGTCAGCATTTAGACGTAGGCAATTAGCGCATCGAGCGCACGCCTCCCCGCCGGATCAGGCGGACCCAGGGGAAAGAGGGATCCTCACGGTGAGCGACGTCCCCCGGCCTTTCTCGGATTGGAGGTCTATCGCCGCCGATAGGATCTCCGCTCTTTCGAACATGCCGACCAAACCCATCTGACCGGCCCTCACCAGTGAACCGGGTGAGAACGACGGTTCGAAGCCGCGCCCGTTGTCGCGCAAGGAAAGGGTGAGCGCGTCATCGGCGAAGGATAGAGAAAACGTGACGGAACTGGCGCCGGAGTGTTTGACGGCGTTTGAGAGAGCCTCTTGAGCTATGCGAAAAGCGGATATCTCAATTTCGTGTCCGAGCCGCCTCACGTTGCCGAACACAGAGAAGTGGGCCCGTATGCCTTCCTTCTCCGCTTGATCGGCGAGCCATTCGCAGGCCGACACCAGGCCGAAGTCGTCGAGGACAGGCGGGCGCAAGTTCCTCGCGAACTCCCGGAGATCGTTAACGGCGGCATCAAGCATCATGTCGGCGTCCTTGAAGTCAACGGACGCGGGGTCTCCTGTCTTCACTTCGCGCTTCAGAAGGTCCAAACGTCTCCTCAAGGCCACGAGATATTGCACCGCTCCGTCGTGAAGTTCGCGCGCTATCCTGGCGCGTTCCTCTTCTTGCGCCATGTTGGCAACGCCGAGGTATTCCCGCATACGCTCCTCGCGGGACTTGGACTGGCCTAGTTCGCGGTCGCGCTTGACAAGTTCCTCTTTCAGCATCATCTCGGCGGATAAGTCGCGGGCGATCCCCTGATGGAGGAACAGTTCGTTCTCCGAGTAGATCAGGGATGCCCTCACGTCCAGGCTGATCTCTTGCCCACCGGCCTTGTCAAGAACCCAGGCGTACTCGACGTACTTATCTTTCGTCGAACTGGCCTTCTTGACGGCCGCAAGCGCTTTCGCCCAGCTTTCGGGCGTGATGAACTCCCCGAAGTACCTGCCCACGACGTCTTTTGGGGGGCAGCCGAGTATGGCGTCGGAGCGCCCGTTGACGTAGAGGAAGCGCCCTCCGCGGTCGAGGAGAAAAACGAGGTCGCTGGCATTCTCCATGAGCATTTGATATCGCTCTTCCGATTGACGCAGACTTTCAATTAGGCTGGATTTGGCGGCGATGATAGCCACTTGGCTGCCGACCGCCATTAGCAGTTCGGGAGATAACTCCCGCAACTCGCCGCGACATCCGCCAAGGACCATGAACCCCGCCATGCCTTCGCCGCTTCTCATGGGCACGATCACGAGCGTCTTGCAGTTCAGCCGCCCGAGCACCGAGTCGACGAATTCTCCCGGCAAGTAGGTGGGCCGCTCCGGGGCCTTGGCGGCCAGCGCCAGGCAGGAGTCGTCATAGATCCGGAGGGTGATGTCGGCGGAAATTAGCGTGCAGTCAGCGGGTTCGCCGGCCACTGCGGATGCAGACGCGGACGCCAGTTCTGGACCTCCGGCCGACGCGGACGCCGAAACATAAACGGATTTGGCGCTTTGATCGTACAACAGGATCGCGGCGGCTTCAGCCGGGAAACTCTCCAGCAGGAGCGACGCGATCTTGCCCATGGCCTCATCGCGGGTGAGATTGTCACGGGTGATGCGCCCCATCTCGAGGACAAGTTCCGTGCCGGTCCTCCCCGTCAGGTCAGCCACCTGGGGGCACCCCGATCTCCTTCTCGGTTATGATCCCTCGCCTAAGTGCCGTCACGACCGCTTCTGTTCGCGACACGACGCCGAGTTTGGAAAAGACGGAAGCGAGGTGGGACTGAACCGTCCGTGGACTCACTCCCTGGCGATGTGCGATCTCTTTGTTGGATAGCCCCGAGGCGGCGAGCCGCAACACTGCCCTCTCCCGGACCGTTAGCGCGGAAGGATCTATGGGTGATCGCCCGCCGACCGTGCGCTCTGCCGGCGGATCCCCACTATCCGGCAGCGGCCGGCCAGTGCCGCACTCGCCCCGTGAGCCGTCTGAGCCACTTGGGCCGCCGGCAGCGGCCGGTTCGGACCCATTTCCCACAGAGGGCGCCCTTCGCGCTATCCGCGAGAATATCTCCCGGGCTATGTTCCCGTCGAGGATCGATTCGCCCAAAGACGCCGCCCTGATGGCAGCCACAAGTTCCTCAGAGCGGGCGCTCTTCAAAATGTACCCGGACGCGCCGTTTTCCAAAAGCCTCGTAACGTACTGGAAATCGTCGTAAGCGGTAAGGGCGAGGACGTAGACTTTGGGGAACTCCGCTTTGATGCGCTTGGTCGCCTCCACCCCATTCATCCTGGGCATGGAAACGTCCATGGCGATGACTTGTGGGGAAAGCTTCCCTGCCATTTCCACTGCCTCTATGCCGTCGGAGGCTTCCCCCACAACTTCTATGTCAGGCTCCGCTTCGAGGAGCCTGCGAGTCCCTTCGCGGACCATGGCATGGTCGTCGCAAAGGAGTACCGTTATCTTATTTCTGCGCGCCGGCGAGGGCATTTCTCACCGCCTCGGCCATTCCATTGCTCGTGAGCGTGGCGCTTGAAACAACGTCAAACTCCAACTTCTGGGATTCAACCATCTGAGCGATGATCTTCGGGATGGCAAGCCCGCCGATTGTGGGAGTCTCGTCGTTCGAGACCACCTGAACGGACACCAGCTTGCCGCTCTTGACTTCAACAGATACCGTCAACGGCTTAAGCCCTTCGCCTGAACCCGTGTAG
>CAZMEF010000025.1:0-2732 GCA_964565305.1 uncultured Eubacteriales bacterium
TCCTCCTGGCTCACCTCCGCGCCTTCTGGGGCCTCCTGCGGTTCCTGTTCTTCCTCGGAGGGTGTGGCGGCGGTCTCCGGCTCCTCCGCCGGAATGGAGTCCGAAGGCGGCTCCACCGGCTGTTCTTGGGATTCGCTCTCCGGTGGCAGGGTTTCTTCCTCCGCCGGGACCTCGAAACTGATCGGAGTTTCGCATGGCGTTTTCTCGGGCTCTTCGGGCAGAGTCTCGGGTTCGTCCGCACGAGCCTCTTCCGTTTGTGCTTCGCGGCCGGGTTTTTCTAGTTCCTCCACTTTGCCGACAACCTCCTTTATGACACGGTCGGGAGTGGACGCACCGGCAGCAATCCCGACCCTGCTCTTGCCCACGAACCATTCGGGCGACACATCCGCTCCGGATTCGACTAAGTGAGCCGGAGTGCCGGTCTCGTTCGCGATCTCAAGGAGTTGCCGCGTGTTAGCGCTTGTCCTACCGCCGACCACCAAAATCACGTCGCATTCGCCCGACAGCACCAAAGTGGCATGCTGCCGTTCGTGGGTGGCAGTGCAAATAGTATTCGAGCATTGGACCGAAATCCCTGCTTTTTTCAATTCAGCCAGAATCTTTTCCACCTGATCCGGCCTTGCCGTGGTCTGCGCCAAGAGCGCAACTTCGGAATTTTTCAGGCGAGCGAGGACCTCAGTCAGCTCGGAAACGTCCTTCACGCAGAGCGCCCCACCGCCGGCGTAAGACATTATGGCCTTGGTTTCGGGGTGGTTTTTGTCTCCGACAAGAAGGACGGTCAGGCCGGATTCTGAGTACTCCCGGGCCTTGTTTTGGGCCCTTCGAACGAAAGGACACGTCGCGTCGAGGACCCGAACACCTGTGGGGATACGCGCCGCTTCCTCTTTGGTGGTGCCGTGGCTTCTTTGTATCAGCGTCCCTGAGGACGCCTCTTCAGGCAGGCTGACCGGCGCCACGCCCTTCTCGGTCAGCTCCTTGATGGCTGTGGGATTGTGGATTATGGGACCGAGAGTGCGCACAGGGAACGGACCTTCCGCGAGCGCCTTCTCGACCATATCCAGCGCCCGCTGCACGCCGAAGCAGTACCCGTACGGTTTTGCGATCCTTATTTCCACAACGCGCTGATCTCCCGCCCGATCACCTTTGAGCCCTCGGCAACGTCCTGAGAGAACCTCCCGCCCGAAGGAACCAAAGTGAACGGCTTGCCGACGGTCACGGTGACGGTTCCAAAGAGACCGTACCGCCCCGCAATTGCGACCGGCACTATGGGCGCGCCGGCTCGTAACGACAGGAGGGCGGCCCCCCCGTGGATCTCCGCCAGCGAGTTCGGGTCGTGATTCCTCGTTCCTTCCGGGAAGATGCCCAAAATTTCCCCGCCCCTCAGGATGGCCAGAGAATCTCTTATGGCCTTTATGTCAGCATGCCCCCTGTCCACGGGAAATGCGTGTAGCCACCCCCAAACGGGCCCGATCACCGCTTTGGAGAACAGCTCCTTCTTGGCCATGAACCGGACGACCCGGGGGGTCAGTCCCGCCACTACGATGGCATCCCACCATGACGTATGGTTGGCGCAAAGAATACATCCGCCTTGTTCCGGGATGTTTTCCCTGCCCTCTATTCTTACCCTCGCTATCACATGCAACCAGCCGTTGAGTAGCGCCCTCAAGGTTAGGTAAAGCAATTCTCCCTCTCCTCGCACAAGGCCACAATCCGGGCGAGAACCTCTTCGCGCGTCATATCGGTAGAGTCGATCAAGACCGAGTCCGGGGTTCGCACCAGGCGACCCCATTCGCGCTCTTGATCCTTTTGGTCGCGCGAAACCATCTCACCGGTAACCTCTTCCATGGACGGATTTAGCCCTTTGTCTCGCAATTCCTTCCACCGCCGCAGGGCGCGCTCCCGCAGGGTCGCGGTTAGGTAGACTTTGACCTCCGCGTCCGGCATCACCACCGACGTAATGTCGCGCCCTTCCATGACGACTCCGCCGCCTTCGGCCATCTGCTTTTGGATTCGGACCAACTCTTCCCTGACCGGCCTACACATGGCGAGGATTTTCACAGCTTGGTCAGTGGATGGCTCTCTTAGCCTGTGCGTCAACTCGACGTCGTCAACCCAAACTCGGAAGACGCCATCGTCTTCGCACATCTTTAGGCGGGTCCTCCGCGCCATATCCCCAAGAGCGACAGAGTCCTTTAAATCGATGCCCTGATCGAGCGCCGTAAGGGCCAGCGCCCTGTACATCGCCCCGGTATCGAGGTAGAGGCAACCGAGAGAACAGGCGACGGCGCGAGCCGCCGTGCTCTTGCCCGCCCCGGCAGGCCCGTCTATGGCGATCCGAAGCTTCCGATCCCCATTCTTGTCCATGAGCCTCATGTTTCTAGGAAAAGAGCGGAGATTCCTTCACTGCGGGATGGCGGTCTTCACCGTGCCAAGCCGTATGGTGCCGCCGCCTTTGACCGATGACCCGGAGGACGGCTCCGACAGGTTGTCGCTGGCGTAGGTCACAAGGACGTTGGCCTCTCCCTTGGTAGAATGGATCTCAATTAGGTCGCCATCGCAACACGCCAGCGCGCCGTAGCCTTCAGTGATGCGCTTCACAGGGTGGCCATTTACAAGGGCCCAGACTTCGCCTTCCGGTTCCGAAAGAAGCCTTAGATAAAGAACGCCGCCCTCGGGACGCTTCGCCCCGGAATCGACGGGCTCATGTGCGGTTTCATGAGGTGCCGAGACCG
>CAZMEF010000025.1:2767-13614 GCA_964565305.1 uncultured Eubacteriales bacterium
TGCGACCATCAAGCACAGGAGAAAGACGGCATATCGAACGGCCGGTCTGTCTGCGAAACTTACCCTGGCTTCGTTGACCTTACTCGCCCGTGCGCGACCCGTTGTCCGGCCGTCCTTTCTTTCCATCCAAACCCTCTCCTCTTCGGCCTTTCTGGCTAAGAGCGCAAGCCACGCGCGGTCCCCACATTCTACGAAAATAGCCCCACTGGCATGTATAATGGCCGTGAGGAACCGCTTGGGGGGCGTTGACGGTGGCGCAAACTGTAGAACAGGCGCTCGTGCGCGTAGACCTGAACACCGATACCGGCGAGAGCTTTGGGCAATGGAAAATGGGCGATGAGGAAGCGCTCTTGTCTCATGTGACTTCCGCCAACGTGGCATGCGGGATGCACGCCGGGGATCCGATGGTGATGGCCCGCATGACGAGACTGTGTGCGGAGAAGGGAGTTGCTGCGGGCGCGCATCCGGGGTTCCCGGACCTTCAGGGCTTTGGGAGACGCGAGATGAGGATGTCTCCTCTTGAGATTGAGACTTTTGTTATGTATCAAATAGGCGCTCTTAAGGTTTTCACACACGATGCCGGACTTCGCATGACCCATGTGAAGCCGCACGGCACCCTCTACAACATGAGCGCCGTTGACGAGGGCATTGCCTTCGCCATAGCCAGGGCCGTCGCCCGATCGTCAGGCCCAGGGGAAGCTATCATCCTGGTCGGGCTGGCAGGATCGCTGTCGCTTGACGCTGCGAGGAAGGCCGGCGTCCCCTGCGCGTCGGAAGCGTTCTGCGATCGCACCTACAACAGAGACGGCACGCTTATGGATAGGCGATTGCCCGGGGCTGTTCTTCACGACCCGGATTCCATAGCAAGGAGAGCAGTCATCATGGCCACGTCCAAGGTTGTAGTCCTAGACGACGGAACCACGCTTGAACGGGCCACGGACACCCTGTGCGTCCACGGAGACACGCCGGGCGCATCGGAAATCGCGTCGGCCGTGAGGCGGGCGCTCGAAGAAGCCGGGGTAGCCGTCCGGCCGCTCACCGGGAGCGGAAAGCTTTAGTCATGGGGCCGGTCATCGTTCCGGAGCCTTCCATAGTGATGCTGGGCGACAGCGCTGTACTGGCGGTTCTGGGTCGCGAGATTTCCGACGAGGCGAACAAGCTGGTTCAGCAGGTATGTGCTATTTTGGAAAATCTCAACGTGCCCGGCATTTTGGAGGCCCAACCGGCTTATTCCTCGTTTGCCGTCCACTTTGAGCCGGATGAGATAGATCCTGACACCGTCATGACGATTGTGAGGGACACTCTGAGGGGGTTGGGCCGCCCTTCAGCCGGGCCCCGCGAGGGACGGTTGGTCGAAATCCCGGTGGTCTACGGTGGAGATGAAGGTCCGGACCTGGCGTGGGCGGCGGAACGATTAGGTATGTCTTGCGAAGACATCGTCCGAATCCATTCCTCGAAGGATTACCGGGTCCATATGCTGGGCTTCACGCCCGGATTTCCGTATCTTGCCGGACTCGACGAGCGCATCGCCCTTCCGCGTCTGGATGAACCGAGACAAAGGGTCCCGGCCGGTTCGGTGGGCATCGCCGGGAAGCAGACGGGGGTATATCCTTGGGAAAGTCCCGGCGGCTGGAGAATCATAGGGCGCACCTTTGAACCCCTTTTCGCGCCGTTTGCGTCGGATCCGTCACTCATTCACCCCGGAGACAGGGTAAGGTTTGTGCCGGTAGCGGGTTCGGGTGGGTGCGAGCCTTCTCTTCCCGGCCTTTCAGTCGAACGCGCCGGCTTCATGACGCTGGTGGTGGATACCGGCCGTGTTCGACACAGGAAACTTGGAGTGCCGGTGTCGGGCGCAGCGGACCTGTATTCCTACAGGAAAGCGAATCTTATATGCGGCAATCCCCCCGACGACGCCGCTCTAGAGATCACTCTTTTCGGGCCGTCTCTGGTGGCCCTTCGGAATCTGACGGTCGCAATCGCCGGGGCTCCGGTTTCCATCTCACTTGACGGCCAGAAAGTGGACACAAGCGGGCCTTTTTCCCTCCCCCCGGGCTCGGTCCTAGACGTGGGTTCCATGGAATCCGGTTGCAGGGCGTACTTGTCGGTCTTGGGGGGAATCGCGGTTCGGAAGGCTCTTGGCTCATCGTCAACGTACCTTCGAGGAGGGTTCGGCGGGTTGGATGGACGTCGCCTCAAGACGGGCGATGTGTTGCGTGTCGGCTCCCAAATGCGGCGAGCGGGAGATTGCCGCGCGAACTCAAAAGCTTACTCCACAACCGATTCCGAAGTTTATTCCGAAGTGTATTCGGGTTCCGGGGTTGTCCCGCTCGATCTCACGCCAGGCCCGGAGGCAACCGAAAACGGCCTTGAGGCACTTTACAGCGGGATCTACACCGTAAGGCCGGAGTCGGACAGGATGGGGATCAAATTCGATGGCCCGACGGTCATGGAAGGCCCCGGCGACATCCTGTCATCCCCTGTGGTTCCCGGGACTTTGCAGGTGCCATCCGACGGAAAGCCTTTGCTCTTACTGGCTGATGCCCAGACCACAGGAGGATACCGCCGCCTGGCGGTCCTCACCTCGGCGAGCCTGGGAGTGGCGGGCCAGCTCAGGCCGGGTGCGAGGGTTCGATTCGCCCCGGGGCTACACCGGAACCACTAGCGGGTGCCCAAGAGAACCGGAGGGCTGATCCCCGAAAACCGCAACCTTCACTCCATAGGTTTGCTCGACAATCTCTGGAGTGACTTCATTGGGTCTGATCGCGTGCTCCAATTTCCCCGCCCTCATGAACAAGATGCGGTCGGAGTACCTAAGGGCCAGGTTGAGGTCATGTATCACCGTCAAAAAAGTCTTCCCGCCGGCGGCGAGCCTTCGTATCAAATTCATGGTGGCGTGCTCGAAGGCCATGTCAAGGTGTGCGGTCGGTTCGTCCAACAAGAAGAGTGCCGGGTCTTGGCAGATGGCTCGCGCCAGATAGACCCTTTGCCTCTCGCCCGAAGACAGCTCGGTAATGGGACGGGCAGATAGGTGGGATACGGCTGTCGCCTCCATCGCTCTCGCGCCGTAATCCGATATTTCCGATAGAGTGTCTCCGGGTTTGGCGTACCGGCCCATCTCAACGGTCTCCTGCACGCTGAAAGGAAACGCGGGGTCGGGCTCATCACCGCTGTAAGTCACCAGCGCGCTGCGTGTTTGTGGCGTCGCGGCGTGTATGTGGGTCCCAAGCACAGAAACCCTGCCCGATTCAGGGTTGAGGTAGCCCGAAGTCACCTTTAGCAGAGTGCTTTTTCCCGAACCGTTGGGTCCCACCACCGCGAACACGGAGCCCGCGGGCACAGATAGGGAAACATCCTGAAGCACTCTGTTCTGATCGTAGGAGAAACTCAAATCGCTTGCGACGAGCATGAGCCCGCTCACCTCGCTCATTCCAATGCCCTCGCTCACTGCCTGTCCCTCCTGGCCTTCGACAAAAGGCGAAGGAAGAATGGAGCGCCAAGAAGCGCAGTTATGACGCCCACGGGAATCTCGCGTGGCGGCACTGCGGCGCGGGCCACGAGATCTGCCAGTATCAGGATGTTTCCGCCTGTCAAGGCTGACAACGCCATAAGCCACTTGTGCCCGGGTCCTACCACGAGCCTTACGGCGTGCGGCACGATCAGACCTATGAACCCGATGGGCCCGGTGAACGCGACGCTAGCCGCGGTGATCAGCGAAGCGGCCCAAAGCAGAGTTCGCTTCAAGCGCTCCACGGGCACGCCCAGATGAAAAGCTGTCTGTTCTCCGAATGAAATGGCATCCATCGCCTTTGTCGCCTTCCGCAAGACGAGCGCTCCCGGCAAGGTGTAGAGCAAGGAGGCCGCAACGGTTCGCCAGGTGGACCTCGACAGAGCGCCCATAGTCCAGAACACGATCTCATCGACTCTTTCCCGGGCGAGGACCATGATTAGCGCGATAACAGAAGAAACGAGGCTTGACACCGCGATGCCCGACAACAGCAGCGTCCAAGTGTCGGTCCTGCCGCGATGCGTCGCCAAAGAATAGACAACGATTGTGACCAGGACCGCCCCGCCAAATGCCATGACAGGTAGTCCCCAAATGCCGATTCCCGCGCCCAACCCTAGAACGATACCTGCGACTGCCCCCAAAGACGCCCCGGAAGAAACCCCGAGGACGAAAGGATCAGCCATCGGATTGCGGAAGAGGCCCTGCATGGCGGCGCCGGCCATCGCCAGCGAAGCCCCCTCCACAAATGCCTGCAAGACGCGAGGAAAGCGCAGCGTCCAGATTATGACGGCCCACGTATCGGCAGGTTCTCCAACGGATTCCGCTTTTGGCCCCCGCAAGAGCGCAGGCAGAACGTCCGAAAGCGGTATGCGAACCGAACCTAGCGATAGCCCCAGACACAACGAGACGGCAAAGAGAAAGATAAGCGCGGCCAGCATCCTCTTGGGGTCGCGCCCGTTGGGTCCGTAAAGGCGTCCGGGCCGTTTCATGCTACTTCGACCCGCTCCACAGCGCTTCAGCCACGTCCTTTATGCCTTCGATCACGCCGGGGCCTGGTCGCGATATGAGGTCGGGATCGACGAAAAACACGCGACCTTCCTTCACGGCTCTAAGGTTTTCCCAGCCGGGCAACACAAGCAGGGGCTGCGCCCAATCCTCCGGGATCGCCACGATAATGGCGTCGGGATCCTTGATCAGAAGATCCTCCATACTCACCTGGAGGTACTGGTCTTGGACATCTTGGAGCACGTTCTTCGCGCCGGCCGCCAAGAGCACGTCGCTTATGAATGAGTTGGGGCCCACTGTCCAAAGATCGGGGTCCACCGCCACGAAAACCGTGGGAGGGGTCCCCCCCACTCCTGCATACAGCGCTTCTGTGTCCGCGAGATCTTTTTCGATGCCGGCGACGACCTCGGCCCCCTTCTTTGGTACTCCTAACACTTCGGAAAAACGCAAGATCTCATCGAGCACCTCCCGGATTGTTGAGGGTCCGGAAGAGTAGAACGGAATCCCAAGCCGCTTCATGTCCGTCTCCGGTTGGGACTCGAAATCCTTGGTGCCCGCAATGAGGACGAGGTCGGGTTTCAGAGAAACGAGCTTCTCGAAGTCGATGCTGAAGGCATCGCCGACCTTCTCGATGGATTGGGCCTCAGGGGGTCTGTTACAGTAATTGGAGACTCCGACCATCCTCTCCCCAACCCCAAGCGTGAACGCCATTTCAGTCAACGCGGGCGACAGAGACACAATGCGTTTGGGAGAGCCCTTCAATACCAAGTCGTGGCCTAGTCCGTCCTTATAAGTCGCCGGGCGCGCGCTGCACCCGCCGAGGAGAATCCCCAACACCAGGATGAAGATCATGGCAGATCGTCGTTTATGGGTCACGTTTTCTACCTCCAAGTCCGCCCACAGATGGCGGATCGTATTCGCAAAAACCCCCGGCTTTCGGCCGGGGGTTAGAAGTTGACGGCTCACGTCCCCCCTTTCGCTCGAAGGCTAGGTCATGAGCGTTCAGGCAGGTCTCCTGGCTCCCGGATCATGGCTCCCCACCCCTTCCCGGGCCCTTGGGCCCAGTGGATCGTGGTTCTCTCCCCGGTTACAGTGGCGGCACCGCGCCGGACTTGGCCCAAGGCCTCACCGGACTTCCCTATTCTCCTTCACGGCACCTGAACGCGGTCGCTATTCGGTTGTCGCGGTCCCTGGTTAGCCGAGAACCTCCTTTGGAATACTCCAAACAGAAAGGACTGGGGGCGAAGGCATGCACTTTGAAAAGGACAAAGACCTCGCCTGGGTTATTACTTTCGTATCGTTCCTCGTTTTCCTTCTATCCGCAATACTTTGCTCATTTTTCGATCTTGCTCCGCGGGCTACGCCGCAAGCCATCGCGCTCGCGAGTCCCAGTCTGAACCGTGCGTTTCTCGGCGTGCTTGCGAACTCTGTCAGATTGGTCACGCTCGTAACCATCGCCGTGGGCATCTACGGCATCATATTTTGGCCGTCCAGCCCGCCTAACTGATCTTCCGGGGTCAGTATGGGACCTTCCGGCGACGCCGGTTGACTCGCCGGCGGCATGTTGAAGTTCCTTGACTTCACGCGGGGAAAGATATCTCCACTTTCCGGTCTTGAGGTCCCCAAGCGACAGAGGTCCGACCCTGGTCCGGCGAAGCCCCCTCACCATGTACCCGACGTACGAACACATCTTCTTGACCACGTGTTTTTCGCCCTCGTGGATGCCTATGCAAAGTCGCACCCGTTCGGGTCGGGTGACAGCCAAACCGTCGGCATCACCGCCGTTCACAGGCAAAAACCTCGCGTAATCGGCGGCCACTTCCTTCCCATCGACTACCACGCCGGAGGTCAACCGGGCCGTCTTCGTTATGTCCTTTTTGCCTGTGGCGTCGACTATGTACTCCTTAACCACGTGGTGCTTAGGGTGGGTTAGCAGGTACGCGAGGTCGCCATCGTTTGTCAGAAGGAGCAGCCCTTCGGCATCAAGGTCCAGCCGCCCTACCGGGAACACCCTTTCTTTGACGCCTTCAAGCAACTGCAAGACGGTCCGCCGGCGGAAGGGATCGGAACAAGTGCTGAGGTACCCCACAGGTTTGTTCAATAGAACGTAAACCAACGCCTCCGGGGCCGAAACCTCGCGTCCGTCGACCGTGACCCGGTCGATTCCCGGCGCGACTTTCTCTCCCAAGCCGGCCCGCACGCCATTCACGGCGACTCTGCCCTGCTCGATCAGGTCATCCGCGTGACGTCGCGAAGCGACCCCGCACCCGGCGAGAAAACGGGATAGTCGCACTTTGGAATCCTCCGATGTCACAGCCCTACCCCTGTCCGACCTTACTTAAGTAGAACTATGGCCTCCACCTCGACGCAGGTGTTCATAGGAAGCTCCGCCACTCCGATTGCAGCCCTGGCGTGAAGACCTGCATCGCCGAATACCTTCCCGAACAGCTCCGAAGCCCCGTTGACAACCTTCGGCTGATCGTTGAAACCGGCGGCTGACGCCACAAATCCGGTCACTTTGACGACTCGCTCGACGTCATCCAACTCCGCCACAGTCTTGATGGCCGCAAGGATGTTTATGGCACACTGCTTTGCTTCCTCGTAAGCCACTTCTAGAGTAACATCGCTCCCAGCCTTGCCGGTAACCTGAAGTTTCCCCTGCCTGAAAGGCATCTGGCCGGATATGTAGACCCACTTTCCTACTTTCGCCGCCGGGACATAGGCCGCAACCGGCTTCGCTGCCTGCGGGACTTCAATTCCCAATTCCTTTAGTCGCTCGTCTACGCGCACTTCTCATTCCTCCTAGCGGATGTCTGAAGCAACCTCAATGATACCCCACTGGCTTTGAGAAAGACAACTGCGACCCGCGCTACATCACCAACGCTCTCCACACCAAGAAGGCGGCGACGAAGCCGCACAAGTCGCCGATGAGGCAGGCGACGAGGGCGTGCCTTGTCTTTCGGACTCCCGCAGCCCCGAAGTAAACGGTGACGACGAAAAAAGAGGTGTCGGTCGCCCCTTGGAGTATGGAAGCCAAGAGTCCCATGGGCGTGTCGGGCCCGTAGGTTCGAAGAAGGTCGCCGGTGAGGGCCAGCGCCCCGCTTCCGCTTATGGGCCTGATTACGATCAACGGGAGCATATCGGCGGGCAAGTTCAGGGGTCTTAGCACAGAACCGATCAGTTTTGATACCAGTTCGAGCGCGCCGGACCCGCGAAAGCACGATATTGCGACGTAGATGGCCACCAAGTAAGGGAGCGTGCCTAGAGCAACCTTGAAGCCTTCTTCGGCGCCTTTGATGAACGTCTCGTACACCGGCACTTTCTTGAGTGCGGCGTAAATCGGGACTCCAACCAGCAGAACCGGAAAAGAGTAGATGCCCACACGCGCGAGGACGTTCAGAAGGCTCACGTCCTGGAACCCCGACCGGATGTTCTGCGACGATGGGGACCGCCCCCGGACAAAAGCCGGTGCGCGACTAATCCCCCCACCGTCGCCGCAAGACCGGCGAGAGCGGCGGGCCCGGCCACTATCGCGGGCGCCTCAGAACCCAACGCCACGCGCAAGGCTATGACCGATGATGGAAAAATGCAGAATCCGGCGGCGTTTATGACGATGAGACGGATCATGGAATCCATCCGATTGTCCTCGTCCCGCACTTCGTCTCGTATCTCCTGCATGGCCCTGACGCCCAAAGGTGTGGAGGAGCTGAGGCCAAGCACGTTTGAGATGACGCTCGCCGAGATCGTTCCGAGCGGCTTCGGATGTTTGCGCAAGTTGGGAAAGAGGGCCCCGAAAATGGGGCGAGTGACCGTGCCGAGCGCCTTGATCAGTCCCGACTCTTCTGCGAGCCGTTCGATCCCCACCCACAGGCAGAAGATCCCCACGAGGCCGATGACCAACTGGACAGCGTCATCGGCGCCCTGGAGGACAGAGGCCATCATGGAATCCACATTTCCAGTGACAAGAGCGACAACGCAGCCGGAGCCGATCAGAAATAACCACACGGCGTTCATGCGCTTCACCATCCGGGCGTACGAGGTAGTCGGCAGTGGAGGTAAACCTCCGATGAGGGCGCCGCCACTCATAAACCTATGTGGAAAAGCGGCAGTGTCATGCCGAAGCGCGGTCAGACGTCCAAGGTCAGGTACTCAGGATACTCCCTCGGGCCCCCCTCGTATCTAAGCAGGCTCTTGTCTCCCTCTACGGAAACCTCTTTGAACCCCATCATCTTGTAGGTTACGTACATGATGCGGTTCCGACCCGTTGACACGAAATCGGCTAGGAGCTCTAAACCGCGCGATGCGGCTATCTTGGACAAGTGGACGATCAATGCCGAGCCTATGCCGCGGTTCATGACCCTGCACGACATCAGGAGGAGCCTGATGATGAGAGCGGATTCGGTGCGCTCGGCGAGCATCAGGCCGATCTTGCCGTAACTTCCGAACTTGTCGGTCAGTTCGGCGGAAAGGAATACGTGCCGTGGGGAGTCGATGAAGCCCCGCAGTTCTTCGTAACCGTAGGTGATTCCAGTGGAGTTCAGCTGGTTTGTCCGAAGAGTGAGTTCCTCGGCGCGTTCCAGGTCGCCTTCGCGCACGGCTGAAAGCGTCAGTCGTAGGCCTAGCGACTTGAGGAACGTTTCGCGGCCTTGCGCCCGGGCCTCTTCCTCGCTGCCCATGAAACGCTCTTCCGCCTCCTGCCGTCTGAGATCGTCACGGTACATCTGCCTTCGCAGACGCGAATCCTCGGTGACGAACTTCGGCGTGAACTCGGGCAGCTGAGGGAGACGCAGATAATCGACAGCATCGTAGACGCGGACCTCGGGACAATGGAATCTTACTTCTTCTCTTTCGAGAGGCTGGTCGTCTATGAACGCGAAGGTGTCTAGCCCCAGGTTGAGCCTGCGGGCGATCTCCGCGACCGACTCCGATTTGTCCTTCCAACCGATCTGCATCGCCAGAAAATACTCGGCGAGGCCAAACTGTTCAAGCGTCGAAACGGCGTGCTCGGGTTCGTTTCTGCTCGCTACCGAATGAAGGATCCCCCGCCGGTCAAGTTCACGGATTACCTCCAAGACGCCCGGCTTCAGGCCGGAGACTCCGCCCTCAAGCAAAACCCCGTCCCATAGCGTATCATCCAGGTCCCATACCAGGCATTTTACGGTCTTCGTCCTAGACGCCCCTTCTACCACCGGGGATACCTCCCGCTTTTGCCGTCTCAATCGCCCTTAGCCCGCCTGACGGTGTCGGCTATGGCCACGATCGTCCTGAAATTGTCCATCGTAATCTCTTGATCTTTTATCTTGACGCCGAACGCCCTCTCCAAGAATACGACCATCTCGAACGCGAAAAGAGAATCTACAAATCCGCCCTTGAACAGGTCGGTGTCGTGCGTCAATCCGCGAGCTCTCCCTTTGGATTGGAAGAAGTCCGCGACCCTTGCTTCTATCGATTCAGACATCTCATCCACTCCGGTCACTCCGTCTCAAACTATCCAGGTGGTCAACGAGCGCTTCTGGAGTCGTATCCTCTCCGACCGCACAACGCCTCAGACGCCGCAGGCTCTGAGGCAAACCTTTTACGATCGTGTTGATTCCCTCTTCTACCGTGAGGGTCACTTTCACTCCCATTTCCGAAAGCAGCACTTCAGAAAGATCGGAATGAAGCCCGAAAGGGTACGCGTACACAACTACCTTAACACCGAGCTCTCCTTCGATGGCGTCGCGCGAAGACGCGAAATCTGAGCGGAAAGTCTCGATGTACTGCTCTTCTGTCTCCCCGGCCTTCGCCAGGACGCCTTCGCGGAAACCCGGGCCGTCAAGTTCCGGCAAGTTATGCATGTCGTAGCCGTGGCTTTGGATATCCAAAACGCCTGAATTCACCAACGCTAGCGCGTCTTTGAGCGCGAAATGAGGCGTGATGGAAACCCCGGTATTTTTGTAGGTATCCTTCCCAATAGAAACGCCTATAACGTTGACGGTGGCGCACATTCCCAGTTCGCTGAGGATGGGCGCCGCGATAGTCACGCAGCCTTCATACCCATCGTCAAATGTAATGACAAACGGTTTATCAGGGAGCGGGACGCCGCGCTCGACGTAGGCGATAACCTGTTCGAAAGACACGGCCGTGTAACCGGCTTCCTTCAAGGCCAAGAGCTGTCCTTCGAGCGTCTTCCCCGTGATCGCGTAAGTGCCTCCCGGGTCAAGCGTGACGTCGTGATACATGAGGACCGGCAACAGACAGTCGTCTATGTAGGGCGCTGATCCGTTCCCGAAATATCCGGCCAGGCGTTCTTCGACGTTATCAGGGGTGACGAAGACGCCGAAATCCGACGGGACGT
>CAZMEF010000026.1:0-7640 GCA_964565305.1 uncultured Eubacteriales bacterium
TGACCTGCTCAAAGACCATGCCTACCTGACTGTACTGGCGTCCCAACCTCCGCGAGAGCGGGCCATGCTGATAAGCAGCGTGAGTCTAGTCGATAGAGGCAAACTAACGGAACGCGAGAGCGAGATCGCCGGTTTTCTGCTAACAGGCAAGACCTATCGCGCCATCGCTGAGCTTCTTCACGTCAGCGAAAACACCGTTAAGACGCACATTAAGAACATATACTGGAAGGCAGGTGTCCGAAGCCGCGCCGAGCTGATGAGCATGATGATCGACAAGCGCACCCCGTAGAACGCTGTCGTCAACCGGCGCAATCATCTCCCGGTACGGTCATCCGACCCCGCGACAAGATCGATCCAATACCGCTGCACCCACCCTCTGCCATCTTCAAAAACCTCGTCCTCGAGGATGCCTCCGTTGTTGATGATGGTCTTTGCCGAAGCGGCGTTTCCACGGTCGCAAGTCACCAATACCCGATTCATGCCGAGGTCGCGGCAGTAATCGAGTGCGAGGGCGAGCATCCTGGTGGCGTAGCCTTTGCGCCGCTCTGTCGGCCTCACTCCGTAACCGATGTGTCCGCCGAACTTTGCCAGGTACTCATCGAGAGTATGGCGTATGTTGATCATGCCTACGAGTCGCCCGTCTGATTGTCTGACCCCAAAAAAGGTGGTGGCGCGGACCAAACCGGGTCTTGGCGTTCCGGTAGCCTCTTCTCGCAGGATGCCCGCGACCCACTCCTCGTAGGACGCGGCGTCCGCTAGGCCTCCACACCCGTTCAGATGCGAGATCCCGTAGCGGCGGTGCTCCGCAAGATAGTCCTCTGCGGCTTCAACGTTGATTTGGGATGGATGGACCAGCGCGGTGTCGTTCATTTCGTTCATAGAAGCGCCTCCGGCTCATTGTTGCAAACCCCCGACGGAAGCTATCTCCGCCGGGGGTTTTGAACCTCTAGCGGTCCGTCGCCGACTGCGCCTCTTGGGCCACTGCGTCCGCCATGGTCCCGTGTCGCGGCCTCTTCTGATAATGGGTGTGCAAGAGCTCGTGAGACTTGTGGCCGAGCGGCTCGCCCAAGAACTCCTCGTAAATAACCTTGATGGCCGGATTCTCGTGAGATTTGCGGTACGGCAAACCGCGGTCCGCCTCGTAGATCGCGTCGATCCGCTTCTGCCTGATCTCCTCGTTTGTCGGGATCGGCTGACCGCCGCCTCCGATACACCCGCCGGGGCAGGTCATGATCTCGATGAAGTGGTAAGGCTCTCCCGCCTTGACTTCATCAAGAATGATCTTGGCGTTGGACAAAGTGTGCGCTACGGCCACCCTTACGGGTAAGTCGCCCACTTGGACGGTCGCCTTCTTCAGCCCGACCAGCCCTCGAACCATTTCGAAGTCGATCTTCTCAAGCGTCTTTCCCGTCACAACCTCGTACACGGTGCGAAGCGCCGCTTCCATGACACCGCCTGTGGCGCCAAAGATAACTCCCGCGCCGGTTCCGATTCCGAACGGATCGTCGTACTCTTCCTCAGGTAGGTTCTTGAAGTCGATGCCGGCTTCTTTGATCATCCTAGCCAGCTCACGAACGGTGAGGACTCCGTCCACATCCTTGTATCCGGAAGATCGCATCTCAGGGCGCTCGCACTCGTACTTCTTGGCGGTGCAGGGCATCAAAGACACCGACATGATGTCAGCCGGATCGATCCCCATCTTCTCCGCGTAGTACGTCTTGGCGAGAGCCCCGAACATCTGCTGAGGCGACTTGCACGTCGACACGTTCGCCGACAACTCCGGATAGAACTCCTCCATGTACTTCACCCATCCGGGGCTGCAAGAGGTGATTAGCGGTAACGGGCCGCCCTCTTTGAGTCTCTTGAGGAGTTCGTGCCCTTCCTCCATGATGGTGAGGTCGGCAGAGAAGTTGGTGTCGAACACCTTGTCAAAGCCGAGACGCCGCAGCGCCGCCACCATTTTGCCGGTGCTTACGCTTCCCGGCGGTAGCCCGAACGGTTCGCCGATTGAGACCCTGGTTGCCGGGGCGGTCTGCACGATGACGTGTTTCTTGGGGTTGTGGAGCGCGGCCCACACTTCATCGGTGTAGTCCTTCTCGTAAAGAGCCCCGACCGGGCACACTAGGACGCACTGCCCGCACATAACGCAGGAGCTGTCCGCCATAGTACCGCCCCAGGCGGGCCCGATCATCGTGTTCATCCCGCGACCGAAGGGTCCGATGGCCTCAACGCCTTGCACCTGTTCGCAGACTGATACACAACGCCTGCACAATATGCATTTATCTGGGTCCCGGATGATGGCGGGCGTGGAGTAGTCAGGGGCGTGATACTGCCGTCTTTCGCCCTGGAAGCGAACTTCCCTGATGCCAAGCCTCTCGGCAAGCGTCTGGAGTTCGCAGTTGAGGTTCCTCGGGCATGTCGCGCATTCGTACGGGTGATCGGAAAGGATCATCTCTACGGTGGCCTTTCGAGCGGCACGCACTTTTTGCGTGTTGGTGCGGACCACCATACCGTTCGCCACGGGGGTCACGCACGATGCCTGAAGCGTCTTAGCCCGTTCGATCTCCACCACACACACCCGGCAGCTTCCTATCACATTGATGTCCTTCAGGTAGCACAGACTGGGGATGTCGATCCCGACGGTCTTGGCCGCCTCGAGGACGTTTGTGCCTTCAGGCACAGTTACCTGTTTTCCGTCTATCGTAAGGGTCACCATGGCCACAGTTTGCGCACCTCCTATTCTTTCACGTCGCAGCGCAGGCATCTTGAGGCCTCGCGTTGCGCATTGCGGGTGTCGTATCCGAGTTCCACCTCTGCGAAGGAGTTCAAGCGACTGGCCATGGACGCCAATTTGCCGTGACTCCTGTTCATTTTCTCCTCGATGATGGGCGCGGACAGCTTGCGGGCGTACTGCAGGTCGCGAACGACCTTCCCGTCTCCACCCAGATAGAGGTCGATCGACACCGCGGCCTTCTTGCCGGCCTCAATGGCCTCCACTACCGTTGCGGGGCCCGTGAAGCAATCGCCGCCCGCAAATACGCCCGCGACTCCCGTGGAAAGGGTGCGGGGGTCTACCTTGAACAGCCGTCGCTCGATAGGCAGTCCGACGCCGTCAAACGGCTCTGTTTCGCTGACTTGCCCGATAGCGGCGATGAAAACGTCGCAAGGCATGTCGAAGTCGCTGCCCTCAACGGGCGCAGTGCGGCGCCTTCCCGAGTTGTCGAATTCGCCCGACTTCATGGATACGCATGTAATCGCCTTGAGAACGCCATCTTCGCCCTTGGCGGCCTTGGGGTTCACCATCATGCTAAGGACGATGCCTTCCTCTTCGGCGGCCTGGATCTCTTCTTTCGCCGCCGGCATGTCTTCGCGGCGACGTCTGTACACTATGGTCACCGACTCAGCGCCCAAGCGTTTCGCCGACCGGGCGGCGTCCATCGCCACGTTGCCCGCTCCGACTACGACGACCTTCTTGGCCTTCAAATTGGGCTTCTTGCCGAGGTTTATATCTCTTAGGAACTCCGCGCCCGGAATGACCCCCTGCAAGTCTTCGCCCGGAATCCCAAGTTTCTGGTCCTTATGGGCGCCTATGGCCACGAAGACGGCGTCGTAATCCGCTTGGAGCTTGTCGAACGGGATATCTTTGCCGACCTTCACGCCTGTACGGATGTCCACTCCAAGGGATCTGATAACGTCTATATCCCTCTTCAGCGCTGCCTTTGGCAATCTGTATTCGGGGATGCCGAACTGGAGCATTCCACCCGCGACAGGAAGCGCCTCAAACACGGTGACCGAGTGTCCCTTCATGGCGAGGTAGTTCGCCGCGGTCAATCCGGCGGGTCCGCTGCCTACAATCGCTATCTTCTTACCCGTCGGCGTCTCGAGCGTATGCCTGGGAAGCGCGCCGTTGAACCCCATTGCGTAATCGGAAGCGAACCGCTTCAGTTCGCGTATGGCGACCGGTTCGTCTAGCTGAGCTCTCCTGCATCTCGACTCGCAAGGATGGTTGCAGACCCTTCCGCACACGACGGTGAACGGATTCTCCCGCAGGACCTCCTCGTACGCCGCTGTGAACTCGCCTTGCCTTATCAGGTCGACGTATATGGGAACGTCAACGTGAGCGGGGCACGTGTTCTGGCACGGTGCGTCGAACATGGCCGCGCAGACAGACGCTTCGCACTTCTTGTCGTTGATGTGCGCCT
Source organism: uncultured Eubacteriales bacterium (assembly GCA_964565305.1). GTDB lineage: Bacteria > Bacillota > Sulfobacillia > Fermentithermobacillales > Fermentithermobacillaceae > DULO01. The sequence continues at coordinate 4,203 of CAZMEF010000026.1, forward strand.
CGTACTCGTGCCGGAAGTGCTTGATCGTCGAAATGACAGGGTTGGGAGCGGTCTGTCCGAGGCCGCAAAGCGCCGTCTGCTGGATGGTTTCGCCGAGTTCGAGAAGATCCTCGATGTCGCCCGGCTTACCTTGCCCGCGAGTGATCCTTTGCAAGATCTCCAGCATACGTTTGGTGCCGATCCGGCACGGCACGCATTTGCCGCACGACTCCGACTGAACGAACTCCAGGAAGAACTTCGCCAAGTCGACCATGCAGGTGTCTTCGTCCATAACGACGAAGCCGCCCGAGCCCATGATGGTACCTAGGGCCGCGAGCGTGTCGTAATCGACGGGGGTGTTGAGGTACTGCACCGGGATGCACCCGCCAGAAGGCCCTCCTGTCTGAACCGCTTTGAACTTCTTGCCGTCGGGAATGCCGCCGCCTATGTCGAACACTATCTCGCCGATGGTGGTTCCCATAGGAACTTCGGCAAGACCGTTGTTGTTGATTTTGCCCGCCAAGGCGAAAACCTTGGTGCCTTTGGACTTTTCCGTACCTATTGACGCAAACCACTCGGGACCTTTGCGCAGAATGGGCGGGATATTGGAGAATGTCTCCACGTTGTTGAGGACGGTCGGCTTTGCCCACAATCCCGAGTTCGCCGGAAAAGGCGGTCTGGGCCTGGGCTCGCCACGCAGCCCCATAACGGAATTAAGCAGCGCCGTCTCCTCACCGCAGACAAAAGCGCCTGCCCCCAAACGAACATCCATGTCGAAGTCAAAACCCGACCCCAGGATGTTCTTCCCGAGAAGGCCCATCGCTTTAGCGTCCGCGATGGCTTTGTGTAACCGTTCGACCGCGAGAGGGTACTCAGCACGACAGTAAACGTACCCGAAAGACGCTCCAACGGCGTACCCCGCGATGGTCATGCCTTCGACCAATCTGTGGGGGTCGCCCTCGATGGTGGAACGGTCCATAAACGCGCCGGGGTCGCCCTCGTCGGCGTTGCAGACTACGTACTTCGGAGAACCTTGCGCTTTGGCGGTGAACTCCCACTTGAGACCCGCCGGAAAACCGGCTCCTCCGCGTCCTCGCAGGCCGGACTTCTTAACGATGTCGATAACTTCTTGCGGCGTTTTCTTGAGGGCGGTCGCAAGCCCGAAGTACCCGTCCCTGGCGATGTACTCCTTGATGGATTCGGGGTTGATGATCCCGCAGTTCTCAAGGACGACGCGAGTCTGCTTCTTGAAGAACGGGATATCTTGAAAGTCTACGACGGCAGCGTCGGTCGCGGGCTCCTTGTACAAGAGCCTCTCAAGAACGCGACCCTTTACGATGTGTTCCTCTACCAGCTCCGCCACATCTTCCTCGTGGACTCCGCAGTAGAAGACTCCCTCGGGGTAGACCATCATATTGGGTCCGAAACGGCAGAACCCAAAACATCCGGTCTCCACGATTTTTACTTCCTTGTCCAGTCCGGCCCGAACGATCTCGGCCTCGAGCGCGTCCTTCAATGCCATGCTTCCCGAAGCGTGACAACCGGTGCCGGAGCAGACCAGGATGTGACTGCGATAGAACTCCATTAGGCCTCTCCTCTCCCTTACAGAGCCTTGTCGGCGTTGATGATCAGTTCCTTAACCGGCTGGTGGTTCACAACGTGAGAGGCCACGATCTGCCTTGCCCTGGCAGGCGTGACGTTTCCGTACACGACTTTCTCTCCGCCGGGAATATCAATCTCGACTATCGGTTCCTTTACACAGAGACCGACGCAGCCAGTCTCCGCTACGGTCACCTCGGTTTGATGCCGTTTTCGAAGTTCGTCGATGATGGCTAACATGGTCTCCCTGGCCCCGGCCGCGATGCCGCAAGTGCCCATGCCTATCACGACCCGGGCCTTCTGGTCAGAATCGCGGAGGCCAATTTCTTCGAGGGTCTCTTTCTTGATCCTCTCCAGGTCCTCTATGGACTTCACAGGGGATACCTCCTTCAGTCGGGTCGAAATCCGGCCGCAGCCAGACCGTCCCGCAATTTCTCTTCCACACTCCACAAGAAGGCGATCTGGCCCTTTGGCCTGCCGCCTTCATCTGTTAACTCGTCGTCGCTGTCCAAGCGAAAACCCGCGTCGGGACCTCGATACTCGAAAGTCACCGAAATCGTCCCGTTACCCGCTAAGAACGCGACGACCGATGATACGGGGTCGCCTATGGGTTGTCTGTCAATGTGAGATTTCCGGAATGAAACCCTGACCTCCGTGCCGCGTCCCACTTCCGAGGAAACGGCTACTTTTCCGCCTGCCGCCTGGGCCGCCTGAAGGGCCAAGGGCAGTCCTAATCCGGTCTTCTTGCCTCCCGTCGAGTAGAACGGGTCCATGGCGAGACGTCTCTCTTCGACGCTCATCCCTTTCCCGTCGTCCTTGACAGTTACCGAAAGGTCGTCCTTCTCCGGATCATCCTCAATGAGGACGGATACGCGCGAGGCCTTGGCGTGGGCGGAGTTCTGCATCAGGTCTAGCAAGTGCAACGATATATCGATCACTTCGCCACGCTCCTTTCGCGAGTCTCCGGTAGGAGACGTTAGTCAACAGCCACTTCCTGCTCCTCGGCTTTAGCCTTAGCGCGGTAAGTCTTGATGATGGCAGGCACTTTGTCGCCTGACATGCGGCCGTAGGTGTCCTTATTTACCGTGATGACCGGCGCCAGGCCACAAGCCCCGAGGCACCTCACGACCTCCAATGTGAAGATACCGTCGTCTGTCGAATCCCCGGCTTTGACGCCGAGCTCTTTCTCGAACCTGGCGAGAACGTCGGGAGCTCCCCTAACGTAGCAAGCGGTCCCAAGGCACGCGGAGATGATGTACTTTCCTCTCGGCCTCTCGCGGAAGATACCGTAGAACGTGATCACACCGTAAACGTCCGACAACGATACGCCTAAGGTGTCCGCGACCTTGACTTGGATCTCCTTGGGAACGTACCCAAGCTGCTCTTGCGCGAAGTGCAGCACTTGTATGAGCGCGCCGGGGTCTCCTTTGTTTTCCTCGATCACCCGAAGTACATTGCACATGGCCTCTTGGCACTCGCAGCAAACCTGTTCCTTGTCCTCTGACATGATGTCTCTTTCCTCCCTCCTCACTTAGCGCTAGTCCCGGCTTGGCCAACTTGGCCCAGCACCGGGTAAATCCGACCCGCGACGCCAAAGGCGTCCTGATCGGACCATAGAAGAGTGGTGCCCTGGTCCACCGCGCGGCGGCAGGTTTCGGGCGCCAACTCCCGTTGGCATACGACCACGCAAGCCACATCAAGAAGGCTAGCGATGGCGATCACGTTCTCGTGAGTTTGCACAGTGATCCACACGTACCCGGGCTTCACGTTGGCCATGACGTGGGATAGGACGTCGCCTACAAAGCCGCCCGTGAGTTCGCGAAGGCTCCCCTCTTTGGTCATAGCCTCCACCTTGATACC
>CAZMEF010000026.1:7650-13608 GCA_964565305.1 uncultured Eubacteriales bacterium
TACCCAACTGGTCTACAAGATCACGCACAAGCATAGAACACCGGTCCCTTCTTTTACTTCGTATCCTCTCGCTCCGCCATGGCCGGGGGCCTCATGGTCGCCAGTTCCCTCACTTCGCTTGCCAAAGCCTCCAGCCGGTCCCTCAGTTTGAAAGTACACCCGGTAAGCGTGGCTCTTCCGAGGACCACATCCTCTGCGAACGCGCGGCAACTTGGGGCGCCGCACGCGCCACAGTCCAGGCCGGGAAGATCCGACTCGACTTGTTCAAGTTCCAATAGCCTTTTTTCAGCCTCTTTGGGGTCCTCGTGAAGGCTGTATATGGTCCGCGGCCGAAGCCCCAGGCTGAACCAGATCTCAGGCTCGTCGCCGGCGATATCGGAGATGATGGGGTTTACGGTCGCGTCTTTGTGCTGAACGGCAAGTTCGCGAATACGAACGCGGGCGACAAACGGGTTTTCCACGTTCAGGCAGCCGCCTACGCACCCGCCGTGACAAGCTTGGGCCTCTATGAAATCTACCTGTCCGTCAAGCTTTCCCCGCTCAAGTTCGTCGAGCACCGTGGTGACTTGCTCGATTCCATCCACCGCTAACCCCTTGACCGGCTGACCCAGAGAGTACATTTCACCACCGGACCTGCCCCATCCCATCCCCAGTCCCGTGGAGGCTGCCGGGCCGGGCGGCGCGGATCTGACCTTCGGGTCGTCCGCGTGCTCCCTGACCCACTTGTACGCGTCGGCGGCGGACACCTGAGCGTCCACAAGCGATTCGCCGCGCCCCACAGGCTGCCTTGAAGCCGTTATCTTGGCGGGACACGGTGATATGAAAATCGCCGTCACTTTTGGCGGACGACACCCCTGGCCCGAAGACTCTTTCACCAGCCAGGCCGCAACTTCCATCGGAGCTTCGCAGGGGACCAGGAGCGGCAAAAGCGAGGGGTACTTGACCTGTATCAGACGAACCACGGCCGGACATGCGGTGGATATGAAGGGGCCTCTCCCTTTTCTATGGGATATGTACCTTCCGGTCGCCCTTGACACAAGATCCGCAGCGATGGAAACGTCAAAAACCTCGTCAAACCCACCGGGCAAGGTCAGAGCGGCTCGGACCTGCTCCTGAGTCAGATCGCCGAACTGGCCGTAGAAAGATGGAGCGACAAGCCCTATCTTGTAGTCGTAATGGGCCATGTCGTTCCAGGAGCCGCTCACAACATATTTAGCCTGGTTTGGGCACCGTCTGACACATTCGCCGCAGTCGATGCAGCGGTCCTCGAGGATTTGGGCCTTTCCGCGCCGCACGCGAATTGCCTCTGTCGGGCAACTCTTTACGCAGTTTGTGCAGCCTTTGCACTTGGAGGTCTCAAGCCTAACTGAATGAAAAAAGGAAACGGAACCGACGTCTTGCGGGCCGGGGGCCACAAGGCATGACACGGAAGTGCCTTTGCCCGCTTCCGACACGATGGAGAACCCATCCGACGACCGCTTGGCGTTCGGCAAACCCATTCCCGCGCCGTAACCCATCTCCCGCACGTAATCCGGCGCCGTCGAATACCCCTCTTTCATGGCAAGCGGAATGTCCGATATTCCGGGCCCTGTATCCGTCGCCTCAATATCCAACGCCCCGTCGCTCCAATAGACGGAAAGGCGGCCGTCGTTCGCGTGGATAACCACGTTCATGCCGAGCTCATATGCGGCGATAAGCGCCCTCCGGGAGGCGTCAGATGGGAATCCTATACCAAGGAGCGCCCGCTTCAGCCGGTAGAACTTGTCTCCGATCTGGCGGAAATCCCCCTTTTGAAGTTCAAACTCACACAATAGGCGTTTGTCGGGAGGGATCGCCATCCCGCCGGGCCTCCCCAATTCTCATCTGGAACTGTCTGTTGGCTCTTTTCGTGAGATTGTGCAGAAATGCACTATCGTACGTAGTGTAGCACTTTGTGCATCTTAGCACAACCGGATGTGGCCCCAATTGGCCCTGCCAATTGGACAAATGTTGGAGGCCTTTCGGCGATCCGAGCGACATGATTCGAACGACAGAATCTCGATGACCGGATGGACTACCGGGTGGTCGTTCCGTCATAATGGATCCGGCCCGATTCGGCGGACCAGAGGAGGAGTCAAGGTGACAAAGATGTTCTGTTTCCAGTGCGAACAGACGGCCGGAGGAAAAGCGTGCACGGTGTCAGGGGTGTGCGGTAAGAAGCCGGACGTCGCCAACAAACAAGATGACCTTACGTGTGCCCTGATCGGTCTGGCGCGAGCAGCTGTGGCAGTTAGGGCGCAGAATAGCGATCAGGCCGCGTTACTAGAAAGGGCGCGAGACTTGATCATCGATGGCCTTTTCTCGACTGTAACCAACGTCAGCTTCGATGCCAACAGGGTGGATGAGTTGACCCGCCGCGCGCAAGAGGTGAAATCCTTATTGGGAGGAGCGGATGACTTCCCGCGAGATGCTCTGTGGGCAGGGGACGCCGATGTGGTTTCGCTGCGCTCCACTCTCCTTTTGGGCTTTCGCGGCATGGCCGCCTACGCTCATCACGCTCACGCCCTCGGTAAAGAGGACCCGGAGGTTTCGGAGTGGTTCTTCAAGGGCATGAAAGATATGGGTGACGACCACACGGTCGATGGCTGGCTCAATCTTCTGATGGAGTTTGGGCGCATGAACCTGAAGTGCATGGCCTTGCTCGATGACGCTAACACAACCGCTTACGGACACCCTGTCCCGGTGACTGTGCCGCTCATGATAGAAAAGGGCCCGTTCATCGTGGTCACCGGACACGATCTTCTGGATCTTAAGGAGCTGTTGGAACAGACGGAAGGTAAGGGCATAAACGTCTACACCCACGGAGAGATGCTTCCGGCTCACGGATATCCGGGGTTGAAGACTCACCGTCATCTGAAGGGCAATTTCGGCACGGCGTGGCAGAACCAGCAGAAGGAGTTTGACGGCATCCCGGCGCCGATTCTCTTCACGACAAACTGCCTCATGCCTCCGAAAGCAAGTTATCAGGACCGGGTATTCACGACCGCGTTGGTCGCTTATCCCGGAATTCCGCACATCCCGGACGGCGATGGTGGAGCCAAGGATTTCACCCCGCTTATCAACAGGGCTTTGGAGCTGGGCGGATGGCCTGAGGACAAACAGCTTACGGGAGTAAACGGTGGCAAAGAAATGACCACGGGCTTCGCGCGCCACGCGGTATTGGATGTCGCGGGCAAGGTTGTCGATGCGGTCAAGTCGGGCGCTATTAAACACTTTTTCTTGGTAGGAGGCTGTGACGGCGCAAAGCCGGGACGCAACTACTACACCGAGTTCGTGAAGAAAGCGCCAAAGGATACCGTGATTCTCACGCTGGCGTGCGGCAAGTTCCGCTTCAACGACCTGGATATCGGAGAAATCGGCGGGTTACCTCGCATCATGGACATGGGTCAATGCAACGACGCGTATTCGGCCATTGAGGTGGCAATCGCCCTCTCGAAGGCTTTCGATTGCGGCGTAAACGACCTGCCTTTGACGCTCGTTTTGTCATGGTACGAACAGAAGGCGGTGTGCATCCTTCTGACGCTCTTGGCGCTGGGGATCAAGAACATTTACATCGGTCCTTCAATCCCCGCCTTTTTCTCGGACAATGTACTAAACCTGCTGGTGGAGAAGTTCGGCCTGAAGCCGATCAGCACACCGGAAGCGGATCTAGCGGCTATACTGGGGTAGCACGCGGCGAACCGGAACCACCCTGTACCACATTAACAATCGGGGCCACCGAGCTTAGGTCCTTCTGAGGCCCGGTGGCTCCGGCTATTTTGAGATCAACCTCCCATATATCCCCGGAAACGAGCCTTCTATCGGCTCCGCGCCGGCCGAACGTCTGTAGAACTCCAGCGCCTCGTTCACCCAACCGATTACAGCATAGGCATAGCCTTCTTCACGCATGGCAAGAAGGCATTTCCATAACAGAACCGTGCCGATTCCAAGGCCGCGGAACTCTCCCGAAACGCCCATGGGGCCAACGAAACCCTTGGCCGTGGCCTCGTGGCAGCAGAAGCCGATGACCTTCCGATCCTTTACGGCCACGAAGCACGAGACATGTTTGTTGCAGAAGGTCACGTCACATTCATCCGCCCATCCGGTACTGAACGTATCCTTCACGAACGTCAGGATCGTGGCTTTGTCGGCTGCAAGCGGACGCTTAATGAAGACTCCCGACCCGGCAAGGCGCTTTTCGGCGGACTCGACGTCTCCTTCGGTAAAAGGCAGATAATACAACCTGACAAGCATATCTGTAGGAACAGCAGTCACCTTCTCGCCTCCCGCTGTGAACGACAAACGTTTGCAAGGTATCCGCCCTCGGCGCCGGCCAGCGACTTTAGGCAACGGAACGGTTCCCAGCGCTCAAACGAACGCGTAGCGAGGGCCGAAGTATCCTCGCCGGCCATCCAAATCTTCATCCTGCGCAAAGATATGAGGACCGCGAATCCGTGTAGAAGCTCCGATTCCTCCCTACCGGTCAGCATAGGCGCCGAGAGACCGGAAAGGAAGGATTGGAATTCGACCAGGTCAGGATCCGCCTGGGAGTCATCTGCGTCGCCTATCGTCTCAGGGCCCAAGCCGAAGCGCAAGAGAGAATAGAGGTCAAGCTGCGCGGGCGCGGCGACCGCGTGTTCGAAGTCGAGCAAGTGAAGGCGCCCGTCAAGGTCCCTGATGACGTTCTCGGGCGTGATGTCACCGTGATTGAGCACTCTACCGGCACTCCCGAAACGGCTCCAGAACCTGTCCAACGTTCCAGCGAGATTCTCTCTTTGGCCGCGGGTTATCACTTTCGCCGATTCGAGGTCCGCGAGATCAACGAACCCTTCCGCGGGATGGAACGAGCTGTACCAGGCCCTATCTGAGACGATATGACTCACACTCGGAAGACTGACCCGGTGAACTGCGGCGGCGATCTCGAACAGCCGCTGCATGACATCCTTCCGTTCGGCCCACGTAAGCCCGCCCCACACATCGTCAAGGCCTTTGCCTACAATCTCCTCGGATAGACTCCACTCATGCCCTTCTGTAACGCCGACTTCAACCACCGTTGGATACCCCACAGATTCGGGAAGGACGTTTGCGAGTCGTTGCTCGCGTCTGATCCTATCGGTCCCTTTTTCGGGCGATAGCCTCAGAACCAGCCCTCCGGCCAGCCACGTCCTATTGGTCCAGCCACCGCCTCGTCGCGCACGCGAAAATGCCACGCCGCGCTCGGAGAAGACTCGATGGGCAATCCGGTCGATTTCGTCCATTCGCCGCACTCCTATGGCCGAACCGTCTTGTGTAGCCGGGAGACGAGTAGTCCGTACTTTTCGGGGCGGCGGTACGCGTTGCCGTGCACTTCCCGACGCCTGTATTCTCGCATTTCCTCGATGGGAAAATCGGCTATGTAGACGCCTTCCCGTTCTCCTGCTTCAACGATAAGCGTGTCTCTCGAACCGGGCTCAGAAGGCCTGTATGCCATCCCGTCAAACGCGTTCGAGTGACCGTTGCAGTCGGGCCAGCCCTTTGGATAGTTGGCGGTCGCGATGCCGACCATGTTCTCGTAGGCTCTTCCCCGTAACTGTGATATGCGATTTATTTCCATGGGGCAAGCGTTTGGGACTAGGATAACCTCCGCGCCCTTGAGCATGAGGATTCTGGCGCTCTCCGGAAACTCTCTGTCGAAGCAGATCATCGCGCCGATCTTCACACTGCCGTGGCCCAAGTCAAGTTCCGTGACGTAGAAGTCATCCCCGGCTGTTAGGTTCTTTTCTTCGCAGAAATCGCAAGTGTGCACTTTGGCGTATGTAAGGACCTTATCGCCCATGCGGTCAAACAGGCACAAGGTGTTCCTCGGTGTAGGATCCCAGGCTTCGAGGTAGGTGATCCCGATCGCCATACCGAGGCCTTTGGCCAGGTCCCGGAATGAACGGACGAACGCGCTATCGGCAT
>CAZMEF010000027.1:0-13351 GCA_964565305.1 uncultured Eubacteriales bacterium
AGCCTTCGCGGCCTGGTACGACAACGGTCACACAGATGAAGGCGATCCCCACACCTGCATTCTCCGAGTTCGCCTGACCGACGGCGTGCTTATTCATCAGGGTAGAAAGTACGCGATCGACTTCGGCCAGTTTTCTTGAGTGCCCGGTCCTTGTAGCGTACACAACCCCGACATCAGCCACGCGAAGACCTCCCCTTCATTTCGCCCGGTCACATCGCCTCGCCATCGTCCCACGCTTCATCTCATTCGTCGGAGTATGCTTTCTCAAACAGGGCCACATACCCCTTTTTAGATATCTCCTTAGGGTTACTCCCGTTTGAGCCGTTCCTCACCGACATTTCGGCCAAGAGTTCGAAGTCGTCGGGATTGACTCCTAACGCTCGGATGCCAGGCAACCCGATCTCTGCCGATAGCCCTCTGATGTGTTCGATTCCCCGCGCTGCGGCCTTGGCGTCATCGGCCTGGTCAATCCCCATGGCCCTGGCGACTCGAGCGTACTTGTGCTGCGCGGCGGGCAGGTTGTACTCCATGACGTACGGCAGCAGGATAGCGTTGCACATTCCATGCGGGGCGTCGTAGATGCTTCCGAGCGCCTCCGCCATGCAATGAACAGAGGCGACGTCGGCATGACTGAAGGAAAGACCCGCGAGGAGGCTCCCCATCATCATCTGGTCCCGTGCCTCCAAGTTCGAGCCTTCTCGGACCGCCTTCTCGATGTTCTTCGAGATGAGTTCCACCGCGTAGAGACCGACTGCTTCCGCTATCGGCTCGGTGCAATTTGCGGTGTACCCTTCGATGGCGTGGGTCAGCGCGTCGATGCCGGTGGCAGCGGTGATTATCGGAGGCACAGACAGCGTCAGTTCGGGATCGACAATAGCGGTTTTCGCTGCCATCGCAGGGCTCTTGATGGTGAACTTGAACTTCTCTGTGGTATCTGTGATAACCGCGGAGAACGTCACCTCGCTGCCGGTGCCCGCTGTCGTAGGTACGGTGACCAGCGGCAGACAGTCATTCTTCACTTTCCCCTTTCCCTGATAGTCGCCGGCTTTCCCGCCTTGCCTTGCGACTACTGCCACGGCTTTAGCCGCGTCTATCGGACTACCTCCGCCCAAACCCAGCAGAGCGTCCACTTCGAAGACGCGAGCCAGGTCAGCGCAATCCTCAACGTTGTGATCTTTGGGATTCGCTTCGACTCCGTCGTACACAGAGAACCGGTATCCGCCGGCCTTGAGCAGGCCAGTGACGCTGTCGACAATCCCAGTCTTAGCAAGGCCTTTGTCGGTTACTACCATGACGTTCCTGGCGCCCAAAGCCCGTAGCTCTTCGGCCAGCGAGTGCAGCGAGCCGGCGCCATATCTGATTTTCGTGGGAAGCAGGAACTCAAAGGAAGGGATCACCGTAACCACCTCAAAACCTGTGATGCCTAATTCTAGCAAAACGTCCAACGCAGCAACAACATGCTTCCATCGCCGGGGGTGGTACCATCGCCCATCCACCAGATTTAGCCAACAGGCTCCGTCGACAGGTAGCCTGTTCTGTCGCAAGGTGCTAGAATAGTGATCTGGCCGTGCTAAACGGGGAGGTAGCGGTGCCCTGTAACCCGCAACCCGCTACAGCGGGGTTGATGCCAGTCATGCGGCCGACCCTTTTTAGGGTCCGGCCGGCGAGGGCGGCGTTGAAGGCTGGGTCCTGCGCAATGGGATCTCGTGAACTCCGTCAGGTCCGGAAGGAAGCAGCGGTAAGCGAATCTTCTCATGTGATGCAGGGTGGCCTGGCTGGAGCAAGCCACGCCGGTATCGCCTGGGGAGGGCGGTCAAGGACAGGTGCACGGCCTTTTGACGTAATTCGTCTGATCTGACTACCGGATCCCTGTGAGAGCGGTCCCAACAGGGGGGTTCTGATTTGTCCTACGTCGCGCTCTACCGCGTGTGGCGCCCTACCAGGTGGGAAGAGGTCGTCAACCAAAAGCCCGTGGTTCGGATACTCAAAAACGCCTTGTCGGAAGGCAAGGTCTCTCATGCGTACATCTTCTCCGGCCCGCGAGGAACGGGCAAGACCACCGTAGCGCGCCTTCTGGCCAAATCTCTCAATTGCGAGGATAGACGCGGGGCAGAGCCGTGCAACGCGTGCCCTTCCTGTAGGTCCATCACGGAAGGCGGCTCCGTCGACGTCATAGAGATTGACGCCGCCTCCAACAGGGGAATCGACGAAATGAGGAGCTTGCGGGAGAGCGTCAGGTACCTCCCGGTGATGGGCAAGCACAAAGTGTACATAATCGACGAAGTTCACATGCTGACTCAGGAAGCGTTTAACGCTCTGCTGAAGACGCTGGAGGAACCCCCGCCCCATGTGGTGTTCATGATGGCCACAACGGCCCCGCACAAGATCCCGGTCACTATCACATCACGCTGCCAGCGTATGGATTTCCGCCGCCTGTCTATCGCCGATATCGAAGGGCAATTGGAGAAGATCCTGACACAGATCGCTTCGACGGATTCCACCCAGGCGACCGTGCGCTGGGACCAAAACAGTCTTCGCACCATAGCACGCGCCGCCGGCGGGTCCATGCGCGATGCCCTTTCTATTCTGGACCTTTGTCTCACATACAAAGAGGGAGTAGTGACTGAGCAAGATGTCCGGGAAATACTCGGCGAGACCGCGTCAGACTCAATGCTCCGCCTCTTCGGTGCTTTCGCCCGTAAAGACATCGGGTCCGTTATGCAGGCTACCAAGGAAATGTCCGACAGGGGCAAAGATATGGGCGAACTTGCGGGGGAGATCTCGGTGTACGCCAGGGATCTTCTGCTTCTCCGCTCCGGGGCGACCGCTGCCGGTTTGGGACGACCCGAGGACGAGACGGCGGAGATGACCTCGCTTTCCCGGACTTTTTCGTCCGAGGCTCTTATCGGGCTCCTTGATGCCACGTCGAAAGCGTCGGCAGATCTTAAAAACAGCGATGACCCGCGATTGGTGCTAGAGGTCGCGCTTTTGGGATTTTTCCTCGCCAAGAGCGCGTCGGACGGCTTTTCGGTGGCGACGCTTCAGGGACCTCCGGGGGCGGAGGCCAGTTCTCGAGAAGCCCAAACGGCGACATTTTCGCAGCGTTCATCCGGTGAAACCTCGCGTCGCTCATCTGAGGTGCCGGCGATGCCCACCTCAACGACATTTGCGCCGGAACCGGCTCTTTTTGGCGGCGAACTCATTGACCAGGTGAGGGGCATATGGGACGCGCTGATGAATGAACTTCAAAGGGGCAGACACGTTCTCGCCCGGGCGTACTTGCAGCCCGCGACGCCGCTCAGGGTCGACTCAGACACGATTTTGGTTTTGGGGTACACAAAGGTGTTCTCGACGCACATGGAACAGATAGTCAGCGAGCCCCATCGGGAGTCAGTTGAGAGGTGTTTGACAAGGCTTATGGGGCGCAAGATGAGAATTGCCACGGAGAGTATATCCGATTCGTCTTCCGTTACAGGTGCGACCCCAGGTGAGGTTCCGGGCGGCCAAGGGTCGCGAAGCCCTAGCGGCGACGGTACCCGCGATCTCCGTGAAGGCGATTTGGGCTATGCGGTAGAAGAAGAAGTCGATGGCGTCGCGGATCTGCATCCGCTGATAAGGGCCGCCATGACTATGGTTGACGGAAGAATAGTGCCTAAGGACTAAGTTGGGAGGTAAATCGCGATGCCGAAGTTCCCCGGCGGCGGTGGTATTGACATCGGGCGCTTGATGAAAGAAGCGCAGAAGCTTCAAGGCGAAATGGCGAGAGTTGAGGAGGAGTTGGCCAACACGGAAGTTACGGGTACTTCCGGCGGAGGCATGGTCAAAGTCACGGTTACATGTTCTATGCAGTTCAAATCCATAGAAATTAGCCCTGAAGTGGTTGATCCGGACGATGTCGAGATGCTTCAGGACTTGGTCCTGGCAGCGATCAACTCTGCGGCGTCAGCCGCGGACGAAGCTCGTAAAGAAGCAATGTCCAAAGTGAGTGGGCTCGGCATGGGCAACATGCCGTTCAGGATGTAACAGTGCCATCCTTTCCTGAAGCAGTCCAAAACCTAGTCGACGAACTGCGCAGGTTGCCCGGCATCGGCCCCAAATCGGCCCAGCGCCTGGCGTTTTACCTGATCGTATCGGGCAAAGGCTCCATGAACCGCCTCATCGGTTCCCTCGAACAAGCTCGCGATCGGGTAGGGTACTGCTCTTTGTGCGGCAATCTGACCGAATCGGACCCTTGCCCTGTCTGTCTGGACGACAAACGTGACAGATCGGTGTTATGCGTTGTCGCGTACCCCAAAGACGTTCTGGCCATAGAAAGGTCCGGGGGCTATCGGGGGCTGTATCACGTTCTTCACGGGTATATCGAACCCCTCAAAGGCGTCGGCCCGGACGATCTTCGCACTAAAGAGCTCCTTGGCAGACTGGGCGATGGATCCCCGGTCAAGGAAGTTATCCTTGCGACAAACCCGGATGTTGACGGGGAGACGACCGCTTTGTACCTCGCTCGCGCCCTTAAACCGTTGGGCGTTCGGGTAACGCGCTTGGCGAGAGGACTGCCCTTCGGCGCAGATCTCGATTACGCCGATGAAGTAACCCTTGCCCGTTCCATGGAGGGCCGACGCGAGATGACATAGGCCGCCGCCGTGCAGGCCTTTCTCAAGAATACGCGCCCCACACTCTGCATAATACTTCCATCAGATGGCAATACTCCAAGGTGTGACGTATACTACCCGGAATGTGCACTGCATTCCGGCAGGGGAGATTAGTATGAAGATGTTCCAAACAAAACCCCAACCTACCGAGCGCGAATGCTTTCTGGCGGCTTTAGCGCAGGCACAGAAAGAATACAACGTGGCCATGTCGCATTTCTCCGAGGCTAGGGAGCCCGATAGAATAGACGAAGCCATCTATCTGATGGAGGCGGCACGCAAGAAGTACTCGTATTTCTTGAAAAGATGTAGAGCTCAGGCGTTGGAATATCCAAAACTGTGCTGACATAAGAGGAGCACGGAGGGATGATTATGGACCCTATAGCCGTGCTGGGGGTACTGATCGCGGTGGTAGTGGGAGCATACCTGCTCAGAGCAATTTCCCGGCCTGTCGCCCAACTTGGCAAGGTGGCCCTGAGATCCGCAGTGGCGCTGTTCGCCATATGGGTGGTTAACGTGTTGGGTGGATTTGTGGGGTTCCATATCGGGCTGAACCTTGTAACGGGCCTCACCGTGGGCTTCTTGGGGCTGCCCGGGGCGGCGCTTATCGTTGCCGCCAAGTACCTGTTGTAGGGACGAAGCGCAACGCCTCAAAGACTTGGGACCTAAGGAAGGTAGTCCTTCGGGTTCTTCGCCTTGCCGTCTTGTCTGACTTCAAAATGGCAGTGCGGCCCTGTCGCGTCGCCGGATTCGCCGACATACCCGACCACTTCCCCTGCCAGAACTTGTTGCCCCTTCGCGACGGCAAAGCGCGACAGGTGAGCATACCTTGTTTCCAAACCATTACCGTGGGTTACTACCGCAAGCCTTCCGTACCCGCTCGACCACGCCGCCCACGTCACCGTTCCGGAAGCCGACGCCCTAATTTGGGTCCCCGTCGCCGCCGCGATGTCGAGACCTTCGTGATAATGAAGCACCCCTGTGATGGGGTGCACGCGCCACCCGAAAGCGCTGGTGATGGTCCCAATGAGAGGCCAACTCAAAACAGTTGATCTGGAGGCGGTTTGGACTTGACCTTCGGCCGCGAGCCTGGTGCCGGGAAGGATCAGTGACTGGGATGTACTTTGCGGGGCGCTCGCCACGGACAGTTCGTTACTCGGGAACTCTTCCAAGTCCAAAAGCAACGATGAGCGGTCAAGGTATGTGGGGAGGGCGGGTGCCAGACGAGACGCGTCCAACGCACCGAGGGCCGCTCCGATAGTGAAAAGGACAAGGAAACAGACAGGGGCAAGTGATCTCGGGCGGGCACGGCTGTACACGATGTCAAATTGGAAGCCCGCACTTTTCTTGGTCTTAGGCCGCATCCGGGCACTACCTCTCTTCCGCAGATCATATTTTCCCCCCCGCCTGGATTATGACGACGCTGTCTCCTCGATAATCCGGTGTTGATCTCCCCGCGCAGTCACATATAATCAGTGACGTACAAAACCGACAAAAGGAGACACCTTTGATGGCCGACACTTTACATAATATGCAGAAGCCCAAACACATTGTCCCTATCATCATCCCCGATTGGAAGAAAGAGCGTCCGGACTGCGAGTCGTGCCAGGCGTCGTGTCAGTCTGCGTGCAAAACATCCTGTACAGTCTCGAATCAGCCCTGTCCCGAAAAGTGACGGGTGACCGGAAGGGAGTACACCTCTTTTCGGTCAACGGCCAAGATCTGGCGTACGATGGAGCGACGGGAGCGTTGCACCGCTTGGATCGTGTTGGCAGGGCGATTCTAGATTGGTGGGGCGCCAACCCGGGCTTCTCCGCCTTTGAAAGTGAACCTCCGACTGAACTGTCGTTCCACCTCGCCGGCCGGTTTGCCGCCAGGGAGATCGCCGAGGCGTGGGAGGATTTCCGGTCGGCCTTCGGCGGGACACTGTTTGGCCCTGATGAGGGGCTGGGCAACAGCGTCTCTTCTTCGAACCCCTACACTCCCTGGGTGAAAGCGCTTTGCATGAACGTCGCGCACGATTGCAACCTCGCTTGCAGGTATTGTTTTGCGGGGTTGGGCAGGTTCGGCGGAACACCCGAGATCATGACTCCCGAGACTGCGGAAAAGGCCATAGAATGGGTCGCCCGAGCCTCAGGCCCTCGAAAGTACATAGATGTGGACTTTTTCGGCGGCGAGCCGCTTATGGCATTCGACGCCGTTGTGGCGGCCATTGATCGCGCAAAAAAAGTGGCCTCTTCGTCGGGCAAAGTCTTCAGGTTCACCCTCACGACGAACTGTATGCTGCTGGATGGGCATGTGTTGGACAGGCTCAATAGGGAGGGTGTGTCCCTAATTCTCAGCATTGACGGCAGGCCCGAGGTGCACGACGCCATGAGGGTTACCCGGGCGGGAAACTCGACTCACAGCCGCGTGATTGAGAACGCGCTTAGGGCGATCGCGTCGAGAGATCGACGGGATTACATCGTGCGGGGCACGTACACAAAACACAATCTGGATTTTGACCTCGATGTCCTATATCTCTACAAGGCCGGATTTCGGATGATCTCACTAGAGCCCGCTGTGGGCGAAGAAGGCGAGTGGAGGATAACAGAAAAGGATTTGCCGGCTATAAGACGCTCGTATGAGCGGTTGACCCTTTTTTGGGAGCAGTGCCTTGATAGCGGAGACCCGTTGCACTTCTACCACTTCGACCTTGGGTTGCGGCGAGGGGTTTGCCTGGAACGCAGGACGACGGGTTGCGGGGCCGGATACGAATATCTGGCCGCGACGCCTTCCGGAGAGTTGTACGCCTGTCACCAGTTTGTCGGACAGGAGCAATACAGGATCGGTGACATTGTAGAGGGCATCTCGGATACGGAGCTCCCACGAAGACTTGCCGGGTCACGGGTCCCTGCCAAGAACGAATGCAGCGGTTGTTGGGCCAGATATTTGTGTGGCGGCGGTTGTCACGCCAGGGCGCTTGCGAGTACAGGCGACCTCTTGGCGCCTGACCGTCTCTCTTGCGAGATAACTAAAACCAGGTTGGAATTTGCTCTGTACTCTGAGGCAAAGAAGGATTGCTAGCAGGAGATTTATAGAAACGGATAGAATGTGAAATCCGATTAGAGCCTGACCCTACTGGAAAGACTATGCAACGGTTAGGTTCGACTGGAACTAGTAGACTATCTGTGGAAAACCGTGCGTGAGAGGTGTGCCCAAGTGACCGGTGACGCCAGGCTTAGATCGAAGCACAGGCGAGCAAGGGACAGGCTAGAAAGGCTGAATACGGGCGATCAGTCGGCAGATTCACATATGAAGCCCCCAGAAAAACTGAACCTAAAGCGTTCGATGTTGGCCGTCGTTGCCATTTTGTGCTTGGTCGTCGCAGGAGTGGTATACGGGATGAGTTCGACGGTGCACGCCAGAAGCGGCTTTGCCGTGCAGGTCGGCGACGTCGTTCTCGGCGTTGTCGAAGACCCCGAAGTGGTCGATCAAGTTCTTTCAGGTATTGTAGCGGAGGAATCGGCGAGCGTGGGGTTGGATTTGGCGCTCGCGACCGACGTCACCTTGGAAGAGTGCACCCTTGAGGAAGGAGCGGTCGTTCTCACTGTCGAGGAGCTCCACGACGCGCTCATCGATAACCTCTCCTACGTGGTAATGGCGTATGTCATAAATGTCGACGGCCAGGATGTCGTCGCGCTTTCTTCAGAGGACGACGCCCGTGGCGCCATTTCTGACCTTCGGTCCGATTACATACATAGAGTCATCGAAGCGCGCAATTCGTCCGTGGAAGAAGTCCTGATTCGCGAGGCAATAGACTTCGAACTCAAAGAGGTTCCCGCTTCCATGGTGCGTACTCGCGAGGAAACGGTGAAGATTCTCGCTAGAGGCACGGACAAGACGGTGAATTACTCGGTGCAGCGGGGCGACTCGCTTTGGGCGATCGCCCAGGCCAACCAGCTTACAGTAGAGGACCTTCGCAGAGCCAACCCGGAGGTTACAGGCGATTTGTTGCAGATAGGTCAAGAGCTGAATCTGGTCGTACCAGATCCTTATGTGACACTTGCTTCAAAAGAGCTGTACATCAATACGGTCAATATCCCTTACTCTCAGGAAGTAAGTTACGACTCCGAGTTGTGGCCCTGGCAGGAAACTGTGCTGCAGGCGGGCAAGAACGGCCAAAAGCAGATTACCCAGGAGATCAGCAGGATCGACGGCAATGAAGTCGCTCGCGTGACGATAGAGGAAAAAGTGTTGTCCTACCCCGTAATCAGAAAGATCATCCGCGGATCAAAACAAGTCCCCGCCATGGGTTCCGGCGAAATGGCCTGGCCGGTCCAAGGGACAATCACATCCAAGTTCGGGATGAGGTGGGGTAGGCTCCACGCGGGGGTGGATATCGGTGCCCCGACAGGCACCCAAATCCTGGCGGCCGACACAGGCATGGTGGCCTTTGCCGGCTGGAACGGCGGCTACGGAAACTTCGTCAAGATCGACCATGGCGGCGGCAAACAAACCTGGTACGGGCACATGAGCAAGATTTCCGTTTCGGTGGGCCAGTCCGTGAACAAGGGCGATGTGATTGGTACCGTCGGCTCGACAGGGAACTCCACAGGGCCGCACCTGCACTTCGAGGTCAGGATCGACGGGGTGGCGAAAGACCCGTTGGGATATTACAAATAGGCGGCTACGCCGTAGAGTGAGCACACAAGGGGACCGGGCGGATGTCGAAGTTAGTCATTAGGGGGAGGAACAGGCTTACAGGAGAAGTAACTGTAGGCGGTTCGAAGAATTCTTCGGTAGCCCTTGTTCCTGCCGCTCTTCTCGCCGACGGGCAATGCGTGATCGACAATCTTCCCATGATCCGTGACGTTAGGGTCTTTGCGGAAATACTAAACGACCTTGGGGCTGTCGTGGCCGTGGAGGGCAATTCCATGGCGATCGCCCCCAACGGCTTTTCCTCGCACATTGCCCCTTACGATCTCGTGAAGAAACTGAGGGCCTCATATTACTTGATGGGCGTCTTGCTGGCCAAGTTCGGCAAGGCGGAAGTAGGTTTGCCCGGCGGCTGCGACATCGGCCCAAGGCCCATCGACCAGCACCTAAAGGGCTTCAGGGCCCTGGGGGCCAACGCGGTTGTAGAAGGCGGGGTTGTCAAGCTTCACGCGGACAAGCTCACCGGCGCTCCGATCTACTTGGATATTCCGAGCGTAGGAGCAACCATTAACATCATGTTGGCGGCCTGCCGCGCTGAGGGCACGACCGTCATCGAGAACGCCGCCAAAGAACCCCACGTTGTCGATTTGGCGAACTTTCTCAACGCCATGGGGGCACGGGTGCTTGGGGCGGGGACCGACGTGGTGAGGGTTAGAGGGGTCAAAGGCATGAACTCAGCGAACCACACCGTGATCCCCGACGATATGGAGGCGGCCACTTTTATGATGGCCGCCGCGGCCACTTCCGGCGATGTCACCGTCAAGAACGTCATCACCAAGCACCTAGAGCCGATTACGGCGAAACTCAAAGAGGCCGGCGCGATCGTGGAGGAAAACGGAGATTACGTCCGCGTCATTGGGCCCGAACGACCAACTCCTATCAACGTCAAGACCCTACCCTATCCGGGTTTCCCGACCGACGCCCAGCAGCCGCTCGTCTCCGTCCTCGCTAGGGCTTTCGGAGTGAGCCTCGTACAGGAATCCATGTACGATAACCGCCTGGGATACGTCAACGAACTGACAAAGATGGGCGCTAACATCAAGGTTGAGGGCAGAACCGCCATCGTTGAAGGAGTCCCCAGGGTGATCGGTGCCCCGGTCAAGGCCACGGATCTGCGAGCGGGCGCGAGCCTCATCGTTGCCGGGCTCTCCGCCGAAGGGGTTACAGAGGTCTACGGTATGGAAACTGTTCAACGGGGTTACGAGATGATCGCCGAAAAACTTCAATCTTTGGGCGCGGACGTCAAAACCGAAGAAGACGGCCTCTAGCACAAGCCTGTCGAGTACAAACCTGCGGCTTCCATAGAAGTCTACACGCAGATGATCCTCCGACATATCCACAGTGATGGCAATTCTTCATACTTGCTTGACAAGACAGGGTTATAACATAAGGCAGTAAGATTCGTGTGGGGAGGGCGAAGGCAATGGACGAATTCGACTCACACAGCGCCGAAAAGAGGCGCAACGGCCTGGCATCGTATCTTTTGGTGGGCTTGGTCGGCGCAATAATAGGTGGATTTTTGGTGGTCGGGATCGCACCTCAGATACTGGTCCACAGGGCGCTTCTCGCGGTGCCGTCCTCTACGTCGCCGGTGGTGACCACATCGCAGCCAGAGACTCCGGTGACTTCGGTTTCAAACCCGATAGATACGTCCGACATCGAAGACCCGTGGGACATCGTGGTGGCGGTATCCGAGAAAGTTAGCCCGGCAGTTGTGGGGATCGTGAACCAGGCCTACCGTTACGACTACTTCGGCAGAAAGGTGGCTCAGGACTCATCGGGAACCGGCCTTATCGTCACGGCCGACGGGTATATCGTCACGAACAACCACGTTGTCGAAGCGGCCGATTCTCTTATGGTGTTCCTGTACGATGGGCGGACTTTGCCGGCCAAGGTGATAGGGACCGATCCGGCCACAGACTTGGCCGTCATCAAAGTGGAGGCCTCGGGGCTTCCCATCGGCGTTATCGGAAACTCCGATTCTTTGAAACCCGGTCAGCTCGCGATCGCCATCGGCAATCCGCTTGGAATGGAGTTCAGCCGCACGGTGACCCAGGGGGTGGTCTCAGGGCTCGACCGCGTGCTTTCTGTCGGAGATTATTCCCTCCGCCTCATACAGACAGATGCGGTGGTCAATCCCGGCAACAGCGGAGGACCCCTCATCAACGCGAACGGGCTGGTGATAGGGCTGACATCGGCCAAGATCAGCGCCGACGCGGTTGAAGGAATGAGTTTTGCCATACCGGCGAATCTCGTGAAGCGCGTGGCGAACGAGATAATGGCAACGGGTAGCGTGAGAAGGGCCATGGTGGGAGTACGTCTCCTCGACAAAGCCAACGCTCTGCAGTACGGATTGGATATCCGCGTCGACAAAGGCCTTTACGTTCACGAAGCGATATCGGGCGGACCGGCGGCAAAGGCGGGTCTGCGGACCGGCGACTTCATACTTGAAGTCAACGGCGTCGTCACAGACTCTTTCACAACATTCCAAGCGTTGCTCGCGGAGTGGTCGCCCGGCGACGAAGTTACCCTCAAGATACAGCGGGGGAGCGAACAGTCTTTTATCAAAGTGACGCTCGGAGAAGCGACAGTGTAAGTGTCACGCAATAGGCGCGACAGTTGTGAGTGTCCCGGTCCCGACCTTCATTCGGGCCGGGACTCCTCTTCCGGAAACAGTTTCCTCAGTAGTTCATCGATGTCCACCGGCGGGGCGTAGATCCGGTCCGCGGGGATCGATTCCGCGGCCGTTACCTTTGGCACAATAGAGTAGTCCGCCAAAACTTCCGCCGGCGTTTCGGCGACCCCTTCGCTCAAATGGAAAATCCCTTCTCGCGGTGGAAGCGCCCAGCTCAAGAAGACCTCGTAGTGTGTGTCTTGGCACCACCATGACGCGAGCGCCCCTGTCTCGTCGCACACTTCCGCCCACACTATGTCTTTCGGAGCGGGCCACTCTTTGTAGGAAGTCCCTTTCAGGGCGTCTGTCATGAAGTGGGCCCAAATAGGGCCGGCGATAGTGCCGCCAGTTCCCGCTAAAGGCTGTTCCCGGTTATCCCAACCGACGTAGACCGAACACGCCAACTCACGAGTGTAGCCGACGAACCACCCCTCTAACTGGCCATCACTGGTGCCCGTCTTACCCGCCGCCGGCCTGCCCTCCATTATGCCTTCAACAGACGGGGCGGTGCCCCAAGGGCCCACGACCGATCGCAACGCGCTTGTCAGAACATAGGCCGTTGACGCCGGCAACGCGTCCGTCTTCTTGGGACGGTTTTCTTCGATGGTCTGGCCTTTGGAGTCCACGATTTTTAAAATCGCTATGGGTTCGGGCCGCACGCCCCCCGCCGATAGCGTTGCGGCCGCAATGGTCATTTCGAGCGGTGTCACCTCAGATGTGCCGAGCGCAAGCGGTATGCTCTGTTCAAGTTCGCTCTGTATTCCGAGTTTGGCGGCGTATTGGGCGATCTTCTTCGGGGTGATCTCTTCCGCCCACAAAGCGGCGACCACGTTATCCGATATGGCTATCGCCTGTCGGATGTTCAACGGGGCGTAATGATAAGGGTGACTGCCTGAATCCACCGGCTTGTAGGAGGTGCCGGGGGACGCCCCGGGGAACGAGACCGGCTCGCAAACCTTCGTCTCTGTCAATGGATGGCCGCCATCGATCACCGCGGCGTAAAGGAAAATCTTGAACGCGGAACCGGGCTGGCGCTTTACCTGAGAAACTCGGTTCAACTCCGTCTCAGACCAATCTCTGCCCCCAACCAGTGCCCGGATGTACCCGGTGTCCGGTTCAATGGCAACAAGGGCGCCCTGAGGCTGCGTGACGCCCTTTTGATCCTTGACTCCTTTGGGCATGTAGTCTCGGAAGGCTTCCTCCGCGGCTTTCTGGGCTTTCAGGTCCAGCGTCGTGAAGACGCGGTAGCCGCCGCGGTAGAGCTGGTCCGCTATTTCGGGGCGTCGCGAGCGTAACTCCTGAATCACGTAGTTCACAAAGTATGGCGACGAAC
>CAZMEF010000028.1:0-4997 GCA_964565305.1 uncultured Eubacteriales bacterium
AGGTCCCTACAAAGTATCTGTCAATCAAATTCGAGTAGTAGGAGATGGCGGCGGGAGGGTGCGACCCGGCGCCCTCCCGGTTGTTTGCCCTGCCACTACTAACCGGAGGTCGGTCCATGCAAGAGACTCATCCGTTGTTGCGGCTAGAGAATATCTCCAAGGATTTCTTCGGAAATAGAGTGCTTCAAGACGTGTCTTTGGTTCTCCAGCGTGGGGAAATTTTGGGGCTTGTCGGCGAAAACGGGGCAGGTAAATCGACCCTCATGAACATACTGTTCGGCATGCCGGTTATCGAAGAAACTGGAGGTTACACCGGAAAGATCATCATGAACGGCGATGAGACCCGGTTCTCCTCACCTTTTGCCGCTCTAGAAGCCGGAATCGGTATGGTTCACCAGGAGTTCTCCCTCATACCCGGGTTCACGACCACAGAGAATGTCCTCTTGAATAGGGAATCAACCAAGCCCAACCTGGTCACAAAGATTTTTGGCGATCGTCTCCGTACGCTTGATCTGGACGACATGCTTAGGCGCGCGACCGCGACCATCGGCAAGCTGAACTTCCCTTTGGACCCCGGCATGTTTGTTTCGGAAATGCCTGTTGGCCACAAGCAGTTCACCGAAATCGCCAGGGAAGTTGATAGAGCGAATACAAGCGTGCTTGTCTTGGATGAGCCTACAGCCGTGTTAGGCGAATCGGAGGCGCAAGTTTTGCTGGACGCCATCAAAGTGCTGGCGGCGGACGGGATAGGCGTCATATTCATCTCCCACCGTCTTTCCGAGGTGGTTCAGATAGCCGATCGGATTGTGGTGCTTAGGGATGGGTCCGTCGTACGCGACGTTCCGACCGCTTCCGCAAGCGTGACGCAGGTGGCGGAGTGGATGGTGGGCCGCGATCTGGGAGACCAGGAGAAGCGGATCACTCCGCAACATGTTGAAGGGTCGCCCATCTTAACGGTGGAAAACCTCTGGGTTGACATGCCGGGCGAGCTTGTGCGCGATGTGTCCTTCACGGTTGCCGAAGGCGAGATTCTGGGCATCGGGGGCCTTGCCGGCCAAGGCAAGTTGGGGATACCCAACGGCATCATGGGGCTGTTTCCCGCCGGGGGAAAGGTTGTCTTTGACGGGAAAGAAGTGGCTCTAGGGGATCCCAGGGGAGCGCTACAGTCGGGTTTGGCTTTCGTCTCCGAGGACCGCAGAGGGGTGGGACTCCTCTTAGAGGAGCCTTTGGACTGGAACATCGCCTTCACCGCCATGCAGATTCAGGATAAGTTCATAAAAACATATTTCGGCGGACTTCTTAAATGGCGAGACGATGCGGCCATAGCCGAGTTGGCCAGGGAGTACGTGGAGGCTCTCGACATCAAATGTGTGAGCGAGAAACAGCGTGCCGTCGAGCTTTCCGGTGGAAACCAACAGAAGGTATGTCTCGCAAAAGCGTTCGCAGTGAAGCCCAAGCTCCTTTTTGTTTCGGAACCCACGCGCGGGATCGATGTGGGCGCCAAGAGGCTGGTATTAGACACCCTAAGACGGTACAACGAGGATTACGGAACGACCATCGTGATGGTCTCCTCAGAATTGGAGGAACTGCGGGCCATGTGTGACAGGATCGCTATTGTTGACGAAGGCCATGTCGCGGGCATCCTTTCACCCGACTCCAAGGCCGCCGACTTCGGTCTGCTCATGGTGGGGGCTACGCTCGAGGCAGCAAGCGATGAATAGACTTAAGGCGTTCATACAGGAGGCGGGCTGGCCGCGCGTCATCATTGGGGTATTTCTCCTCTCCCTGTTTGCGGCCGCTCCCTTGGTCGAGGTTCGGGTCGATGCTTCGTTCAGCAAGACCCTGGTCAGATTCGGGATGAATGCCGTGATGGTGTTGGCGATGGTACCCATGGTCCAAGCCGGTTGCGGTCTCAACTTCGGACTGCCTCTTGGGATTATTGCCGGACTTCTGGGCGCGGTATTTACGATGGAAATGGGTTTGACAGGAGCTGTGGGTTTCTTCGTGGCGGTGCTCATCGCGTCCGCGTTCGCGGTTATCTTGGGGGCGGGATACGGATACCTGCTTAACAAGGTGAAAGGCGACGAAATGATGATCGCCACTTATGTCGGCTTTTCTTCTGTGGCTTTTATGTGCATGATGTGGCTTCTCATGCCTCTCCACAGCCCCAAGATGATATGGGGATACGGCGGCAGCGGACTTCGAACTACCATCAGCCTCGAGGATTTCTGGCTACAAGTGCTCGACAAATTCCTTGCCGTGAAGGTGGGCCGCTATTTTGTTATCCCCACAGGTATGTTGCTCTTTTGCGCCCTCCTTTGCCTTCTTGTGTGGGGGTTTTTTCGCACCAAGACGGGGACCGCGCTCACGGCTGTGGGGTCAAACCCGGAGTATGCCCGGGCATCAGGCATTCGAGTAGATAGGATGCGGACGATCTCCGTGATCCTGTCCACCTGGCTGGGCGCAGTAGGCATTCTCGTTTACCAGCAGAGTTTCGGCTTCGTGCAACTCTACATGAGCCCGTTCTATATGGCTTTCCCTGCTGTGGCAGCCATACTTATAGGTGGCGCTTCCGTGAACAAGGCCTCCATTCCCAACGTTATCATCGGAACGTTTCTGTTTCAGGGAATTTTGACCATGACTCCTCTTGTGATTAACAGCGTTATCCAAACCGATATGTCAGAGGTCATAAGGATTGTGGTCTCCAACGGGATGATCATTTACGCTTTGACTCGGAAAACAGGTGCGAGGGCTGCGAGATGAAAAAGCGGACTTTCACAGGCAGGGATTTGATCGGACTGATGTCCGGCGCCGCGGTCCCGATCATGTTCATCGTTCTTAGCGCTATTGGGATACCCTTATCCGGGTACAGCTTTTCTCACCTTGCGGGAGAACTGCTTACACGCCTCGGTCGGGATTCTTTTCTCGTGCTTTCCTTGATCATCCCGATCGTCGCCGGCATGGGGCTAAACTTTGGCATGGTACTGGGCGCGATGGCCGGTCAGATCGGGCTTATTTTCGCGATGGACTGGGGCGCCGGGGGTGTTTGGGGCATTATCCTCACCGCCCTCATCTCAACGCCGATCGCCGTGCTC
The DNA here is from genome assembly GCA_964565305.1 of uncultured Eubacteriales bacterium. GTDB lineage: Bacteria > Bacillota > Sulfobacillia > Fermentithermobacillales > Fermentithermobacillaceae > DULO01. The sequence continues at coordinate 3,096 of CAZMEF010000028.1, forward strand.
CTTGGGTACATAACGGGAGTCATTCTCAACAGAGCGAAAGGCCGGGAAATGGTGACGGGTTTCATCCTGGCGTTCTTCATAAACGGTCTGTACCAGTTGCTGGTTCTTTACGGAATGGGATCTATCATCCCCATCCGTTCAAGCTCTCTCGTTCTTTCCCGCGGGTACGGCATACGAAACGCGGTCAATCTACAGGCCATAAGGCAGTCTTTGGATAAGATGATCCCAATAACGATCGGGGGTCTGAGAATTCCCCTCGCCACCTACCTTCTGATCGCGGTCTTTTGCCTGTTCATCGTGTGGTTTAGAAAGACCAAGATCGGTCAGGATATGCGTGCGGTAGGGCAGGATATGGCTGTCGCCGGCTCAGCCGGCATTCCTGTAGATAGGACTCGCATCGCTGCCATTATCATCTCGACGGTCTTCGCGTGCTACGGTCAGATCATCTATCTACAGAACATAGGCACTTTGAATACGTACAACAGCCATGACCAAGTGGGCATGTTTTCCATAGCTTCTTTGCTCGTCGGCGGCGCCACCGTTTCGAGAGCGAGCATATCCAACGTGTTCGTAGGTGTCATCTTGTTCCACCTGATGTTCATCGTGTCACCGGCCGCCGGGCAGACCTTGATCGGCTCGGCCATGTTGGGCGAATACTTTAGGGTTTTTGTGTGCTACGGGGTAATCGCAGTCGCCCTGGCGCTTCACGCGTGGAAGCGGGCGGAGGACAAGAAGCGGGAGAGGCTGGCACAAAGATTGGGAACCAAGTAGGATGGAGTCACAAGAATGGCAGTCGGCGAGAGGGGTATTCGAGTGAATGAGGTAGTCAAGTTTTTGTCGGAACGCGTGTTTCACCTTGCGACGACGGCGGAAGGCAGGCCGCACGTACGTCCTTTCGGAGCAATCGTCGTCTTCGAGGGCAAACCGTACATTTGCACCAACAACACAAAGAACGTATTCAAACAAATGCTTGCCAACCCGAACGTGGAGATCTCGGCATGCGGCGCAGACGGCGAGTGGATGCGGGTGACCTGCAAGGTGGTCCACGATCCGCGCCGGGAGGCGAGGGTTGCCATGCTTCTTGGGGCGCCCGGTTTGGAGAGCATGTACAGCGCCGACGACGGCAGGTTCGAGGTCTTGTACCTAGCAGACGCCAAAGCCATCCATTACACCGGGTTTCAAGAGCCGCTCAAGGAATACACTTTCTAGTAGCGAAGCCGGGCGGCGGCCGACAAATCTTCCACTAGGGTGGGAAGTAGATTCGGACGCCGCCTTGCCGCTAGCGGATGATATCCGGCCCGAAGTGGGATTCCTTCCCATTCGTGCCACGTGCCCCGCATACTCTTGACGCTAGCTGTCGGGCCATAGAGAGCTTTGCAGACAGTGTCCCCCAAAGCCACGATACAAGTTCGCGTTGCCGATTTCACTTGTTCTTTCAGCACCGGCAGGTGAATTCTCGAAGCTGCCTCCCTGTCATACCTGCCCCCGGGTCTGCACTTGAACAAGAAGGTTATGTACACTTCATCTTCGCGCACACCGGCTCGTGTCAAGGCCCATCGCAGTGTCCTGCGAGCGCCGCAAACAAATTGAGCGCCCTGTGCATCCTCTCGGGCCCCGGGATTATCCAGAATGACCGCCAGACGACCATCGCGAGTGCCCTCGCCCCATATGAACCTTCGTGGTTTCCTGGCGTTCACCGAGAAGCACAGGGAATCTTTGTCTACCCATGCCGGTGCTGAGATCTCCGGCAAGGGCAGGAGCACGGTCTCGCCGTTCAGGGGAGTTTCCTTGTCTTCCATGATGATGATCTTTCCCCACACGGGGCCCCGGAAGGCATAGGGGGCACGCGTGGCGAAAGTTAATCTAATCAGTTCCGGAAGAGGGTCGCCAATGACAAAGAGA